>JAFNVD010000048.1 GCA_017383785.1 Peptococcaceae bacterium
AGTCAGACCGTCGTACCTGGGCAATGGTTTTCTGTGCACCAAGGCGTTTGGCCATTAACGATACCAGGATATTGAGACGGTCGTCTTCCGTCAAAGTGATAAACATATCTGTATCCTGAATCCCTTCGTCCTGCAGCAAGTCAATATCGCTGCCATCGCCATGCAAGATAATCGCTTCGTCCAATTCCCCGGCCAGTACCTTGCAATGCTTATAATCCTTCTCAATAATTTTCACTTCCAGACCACGTTTCTCCAACAGCTGTGCCAGATAAAACGCTACTCTGCCGCCGCCAATCATCATGACCGAATGTACCGTACGACGCTGGAATCCAAGATAGGTTTCAATCTCACGCATTTGGTCAGTACGGCCGATGACAAACACACGGTCATCTTCCAGCATGATATCATCACCGCGAGGAATGATTAATTCATCCCCACGCAAAATAGCCGCTACCAGGAAATGATGTTCACCGTGAATATCTTTCAGCGCTTTTCCGATTACAGGATTGCCATCCTCAATCAAAAGCTCCAAAAGCATAATCTTTCCTTTGGCATAATAGTTTACATCCACCGCTTCCGGCACTGTAATAATCTTCGCAATCTCCGCTGCTGCAACACGCTCCGGATTAATTACCAAATCCACATTCAGCGCAGGATTTTGCATCAATTTATTGTTGTGGTCATACTCCGGCTTACGCACACGAGCAACTGTTTTTTCTACCCCATACTGCCCCGCCAGCATACACGCCAGCAAGTTCAGCTCATCACTTTCCGTTACCGCTACCAGCAAATCGGCATTCTCAATATCAATACTTTCCAAGAGTGCAGAATCGGCCCCATTGCCCAGCACCGCCTGTACATCCAAATTTTCCGCCACAATCTGCTGACGTTCCTCATCCTTTTCAATCACATACACATCATGTCCCTCTTGAGACAACGTCTGTGCTATATTAAAACCGATTTTCCCGGCCCCGATAATAATCGCTTTCATTGGACTCACTCCCTGCAACATAGTTACTGCATAGTTTTCCCATTATGCTCTTTATTATATCACTGTTAAACCGTAAAGCAAAGAAAAAGCGTATTTACAATAAAATATATTTGCAAAGAAAATCCAATAACAATTCTTCTTGCAATTCTTAAAAAACCTCTTGCATTATTTTTTTTTAGTGCTATAATAAATCTATTACTACAAACAAATGTACATGATAAGTGTACACGATATTATGGCAATGACGAAAACAAAACCTTTTCTGTTTCCTATGACGATAGTCAATCAGAGATCCGGTGGTTGGTGCAAACCGGTGGGAAGGATGGGTGGTCCACTTTCCGAGCCGTCGGCGATGAGTCGGCAGGGTAAGCCCTTTACAGCTGTTTGAGTGGTAAGGTGTTTGGATGCCTTACAATGCAGGTGGCAACGCGGGAGTATACTCTCGTCCTCGATATTGGGGACGAGAGTTTTTTATTTACCCGATACACCTGAATGCGTATGTTTTTATAATTTATCATCATATACTTTAGAGGTATTATTTCAAGGAGGTTATTGTTATGAAACGAGTTTACAATTATTCCGCAGGTCCTTCCATGCTGCCGGTAGAAGTACTGGAACAGGCACAGAAAGAAATGTTATGTTACGGTGAGTCCGGTATGTCCGTTATGGAAATGAGCCACCGTTCTAAAGATTTTGAAGCCATCATCAAACAGGCTGAACAGGATTTGCGTGATCTGATGCATATCCCTGACAACTACAAAGTATTGTTCGTACAGGGTGGCGGGTCTACCCAGTTTGCAATGGTACCATTGAACCTGATGAACAAAAACAAAAAAGCAAATTATATCAATACCGGTCAGTGGGCAAAAAAAGCGTATGCCGAAGCGAAACGCTACGGTGATGTAAAAGTAATCGCTTCTTCTGAAGATGCTGTATACAACTACATTCCAAAAGTAAACAAAGAAGATATCGATCCTGAGGCAGATTATGTATATATTACATTGAACAACACCATTTACGGTACGCACTACACCGCTGACAAACTGCCTGATACCGGTGATATTCCTCTGGTAGGCGATATGTCCTCCAATATTCTGGCCGAAGAAATTGACATCACCAAATTCGGGTTAATCTTTGCCGGTGCACAGAAAAACCTGGGTCCTGCCGGTGTAACCGTAGTAATTGTACGTGAAGATTTACTGGGCAATGCAATGGAATTCACTCCTACTATGCTGGACTACAAAGTACACGCTGATAATGATTCTCTGTACAACACCCCTCCTACTTATGCCATCTACATCATGGGCTTAGTATTCCAGTGGGTGAAAAAACAGGGCGGCGTTGAAGCAATTCAGAAAATTAACGAACAGAAAGCAAAAATTCTGTACGATTTCTTAGATCAGTCCGAATTGTTCCGTGGTACTGTAGTACCGGAAGACCGTTCTCTGATGAACGTACCATTCGTACTGCCTACTGATGAGCTGAACAAACAGTTTATCAAAGAAGCAGAAGCAAACGGCATGGTAAACCTGAAAGGTCACCGTACCGTAGGCGGTATGAGAGCTAGTATTTACAATGCAATGCCGGTTGAAGGCGTTGAAAAGTTAGTAGCATTTATGAAAGAATTTGAAGCGAAAAACAAATAATCTGTAGGGGCGGGGTCTACCCGCCCAAAAACTAATTATGTTGTATATATTCCGGTAACAATCATTTCTGCAAACCCTCGTTCCCTGGACATCTGTTTGATTGTACATCTTTGCCGGACTTCGTCCATCACGATTTGTACAATCTGCCCATCTGTCCATGTCAATCTCGACACAGCAGAAATATTGTTACCTCCATGATTCAATAATTAACAATTTTTAATTTTCGAGGTGTATCATCATGTATGAAATTTTAAAATTAAACGCAATTTCCCCTGTAGGTTTAGCAAAACTGCCAAAAGACGAATTCAAAGTTGCCGATGAATGTGCAAATCCAAACGGCATTATTCTGAGAAGCTATGATATGCATGAAATGGAACTGCCTGAAAGCCTGTTGGCAATCGCTCGTGCAGGTGCCGGTACCAACAATATTCCAAAAGACAAATGCTCCGAAAAAGGTATCGTTGTATTCAATACCCCTGGTGCCAATGCCAATGCGGTAAAAGAAATCGTACTGGCTGCTCTGTTAATGTCCTCTCGTAAGCTGGTAGAAGGGATTGAATGGACCAAAACACTGAAAGATGATCCTGATTGCGCTGCCAAAGTAGAAAAAGGCAAAAAAGCATTCGTTGGGCCTGAAATTATGGGCAAAACTCTGGGGATTATCGGCTTAGGCGCTACCGGTACTCTGATTGCCAACGCTGCTATCGGCTTAGGTATGGAAGTAATCGGCTATGACCCATTCCTGAACGTAGATACAGCATGGAATATCGATAGCCATGTACAAAAAGCATCTAGCGTAGAAGAAGTAGTAGCAGCAAGTAACTACATCACCATGCATGTGCCTTTGACAGACTCCACCAAAAATATGTTCAACGCAGATATGTTTGGCATCATGAAAAAAGATACTCGCCTGTTGAACTTCTCTCGTGACGGTTTGGTAGATATGGAAGCCCTGAAAGATGCCATCGATAATGGCACCATCGCTTACTATGTAACCGACCTGCCAACACCTGAAGTACTGGCACTGGATAAAACTATTGCTGTGCCTCACTTAGGCGCATCCACACCGGAAGCGGAAGAAAACTGCGCTGCCATGGCTGCTACCGAACTGCGTGAATTCCTGAAATACGGCA
>JAFNVD010000049.1 GCA_017383785.1 Peptococcaceae bacterium
GTATTGTTATGATATCGTGTTCCTGCAGTACATAACGAACAGTTTCTTCGCTGCCATTCACCAGGATTTTTCCGCCATGATACTTGATATCGGTCAGTGCCGTTCGTGATATATGATTTTGTATAAGAAATTCTCGTAGCAGCAATCCATGATCTGCAGCAGATACGGAAAATTGCAATGTAAATGGTTTAGACATAAAGATTCATCCTTTGGTGATTATATGTGTTTAAGAATGCTGTACAATTATAACATAAAAACGGCAGAATGCAAAAAGAGAACAGGCTACTTGGATAGACTGTTCTCAGATAGATGTGTATTATTTTTTGGAGTAAGTAGTTTTCATGCTGACACCTTTTAATTGCCCTAGTTTTCCGGACAATGTGCTGATGACAGTTTCCGGTGCATCAATCACAACGCAAATAATACTAACGCCTTTTTGCGGATAAGGCATACCCATACGGCCAATAATATACTTGCCGCATTCGTGCAGCATAGCATTAATTTTTTCGGCATTTTCGCGGTCTTCTACAATAATACTTAGTGTAGCTAAACGGCTGATTTCTTCGTTGGAATTTTGAGTCATATGGGAACCCTCACTTTCTTTGCGTTCATCCATCATATGGTTTGTTTCTTCGGATATGGTGTTGATGGCAAGTACATCGGCATATTCATTGTGTGGTGTTTCGATGTGGCCAATGACGGTTTCTACACCGAATGCACGCTGCATATTCTCTTCTGTGATAACGTCATGCACAGGGCCGAATATTACGTTCCCTGTTTTGTCTAACAGTAATGCTTTGTCTGCGTGACGAAGTGCGTGTACCGGATAATGTGTGTTGAAAATACAGGTAATCCCTTGTTCGGTGAGTGCATGCAATGTTTTTAGCACAATTAGCTGATTCTTAAAGTCCAAGTTGCTCTCGGGCTCATCTAATATGATTACTTGTGGCTCGGATACTAACGCACGCGCAATCAGAACCATTTGCAGTTCACCGCCGGATAATTCATTACAAGCACGGTTGGCCATAGCCGATAATCCAAGAGATTGCAGTGTTTTATCAACAATGAGTCTATCTTTGGATCCGGGCTTACCGAAAATCCCATAGTGACTACTGCGTCCCAACAATACCATATCTTTTACATTGGATGACAATGCAGCATTTTTTGCTTGTGGCACATAAGCGACTTTGCTAAACAATTGTCGCTGTGTCATATTGGCAATATCTTCTCCATCCAGCATGCTTTTTCCTGCATTCCACTTCAAAAAACCCATCATACAGCGAAGCATTGTTGTTTTTCCGGCTCCGTTTGGTCCTAAAATCGCAAGCATTTCACCTTTGCCTACAGAGAATGAGATATTGTTTAATACTTTGCGTCCATGGGGGTAAGCAAAACATCCATTTTGTACTTCAAAGATCATAGGCTCCAGCCTCCTGTCTTACGCAAAAGTGCAATGAATACCGGTGCACCAATGATAGCTGTCAGTACAGAAACCGGTATTTCCGACGGGCTGAGGCTGCGCGCAGCTGTGTCTACCAAAATCATAAACACAGCACCAAAACTAACGGAGGCAGGTACTAGAATCAGGTTGTCGCTGCCGAATGCCATACGGCAAATATGTGGGATTAATAATCCTACCCAGCCTACCTGACCGCAAGTAGATACACAAGCGGCAGTAATCATAGTGCTGGCAAATGCGGTAGTCATTCGTAATACATTGACATTAGAACCGCTTGCTAAGATTTCATCCTCGGACATTGGCAGAATATTTAAACGCCAGCGGATAGCATAAAGGATAACAATGCCTGTGAGGATAAACGGCAAAGCAAACATTACCGTATACCAGGTTGCATCGTTCAGGCTGCCCATTAGCCAGTAGGTGATAGCAGGCAGTTTGGCATCGGTATCAGCTACCAGTTTCACCAGAGAGATTAGTGCCGAGAATAAGGACGAAATTACCATACCGCCCAAAATCATAGCAGTAAGGGAACGGTCAGCACCTTTCCCTTTACCGATGGTTAATGTCAAACCTACAGCTACAAAGCCCATCAATAATGCAGAAAATTGTGTAACAAGTGTGTTTGCATCAAATAAGAGTGCCAGTACAGCACCAAAACTTGCACCGGCAGCTACACCAAGGGTATCTGGGCTTGCCATTGGGTTGGCAAACAAGCTTTGAAACGCAAGCCCGGCTACCGACAAGCCGCCGCCTACTAGGATTGCCAATGCAATACGAGGCAAACGCATATCTCTAATGATTTTAGCCAAGGTATCCCCAGGGGCGATATCCTGTGTCAGGATACGCCCGAGAGCAGATAATGTTTCACTAGGTGTAGTGGTGAATCGCCCAATACATAAGCAAATTACGCCCACTAATATTGGTAAAACAATAAGTGTCAGGTAAAACAGTATGCGCCGTGTTCGAGTAGAGGACACATCCAGTTTGAATTTTTTTCGTTCCATAGCAGTCACACTTTACATTGCAGATTCAGCAGGTGGGTTGTACAGGGTGTGTAAATCTTCATCGCTTAATGTCACACCGTAGAATTCTTTAAAGTAATCTTTGATTTCGGCATCCATATCAATATCGGTAAACTGTTCAGGATATAAATGTTTTGCCAGCCACTGTAAAGCCAATGGGCTATCGGAGCAAGGAGCAAACCAGTAGTACATACCTAAAGGCATTTTATATACATGACCGTTTTGCACAGCAGTCAGGCCACTCCAGTCATGACCAGCAATTGCATTATTGGTCATCAAATCTTCTGCGGTAAATGCACTGAAGCTGTTCAAGAAGATATATTCCGGATCCCATGCATAGATCTGTTCCAAACTTACAGGAGCTACTTTCTGTGTTAATTCTAAGGCAACATTTTCAGCGCCGATGGTAGCCAGCCAATAACGGCCGAAAGTAGTGCCGGCAGCACTGATACCGGATGCATTGTAGTTGGCCAAAATTAAGGCACTGCGACGTTCTTCTTCCGGAATCTGCGCTACACGGTCCATTACCATTTTTTCTACATCTTGACCATAGGCCACGATTTTGTCAGCTTGCATTTCAGTACCCAATACTTGACCGATTAAAGTCGCCCAAGTGCTTACACTTTCAATGGCACTCGGAATATCTGTGGTGAACCCTACACAAGCAACGCCCAGTTCTTCCAGTTTAGCAGCAGCGGCAGAATCTCCGGCATGCCAGCTGTTGTAGAAGACAACATCCGGATTCAGGTTCATGACTTCTTCTACGTTTACAGCTTCGCCTTCTGCGAATGCAGTGGATACATCACTCAAATCAGCCACCTGGCTTAAGAAAGAGTTTACGGCAGCATTTTTGGACTCTGGTGTCAGCCCTACGATTTTGTCAGGGTCACCACCGGCCATGCAGTAAACAGAACATAATGGCATAGTAGACATAATAACTACACGGTTGATTTCGCCGGGTACAGTAATTTCACGTTCAGTAGCATCGATAACAGTGCGAGACTCTACAATCTTGTCATTGTTGGCAGTATTATTTCCGCCACAACCGGTAAAGAGAGTTAAAGCCATTGTAAGTACTAACAGTAAAGCAATCCATTTTTTTGTTTTTTTCATGTCAAACACCCTTTCAATTCGTTTAAATAATGGTTTAATTTATATTCACTGAACGGGTACAATCGGCCGGATAATGCCCGATGTGGTCGGTTCAGAAATATACAGTTATGATCTTTTGGCAACAACAATTTATAGAGCGGATCTCCTAAAATAACATCATACCCTTTTCGCACTTCTGTGCGAATTGCAGCTTCTGTATAGAGCGGAACTGATGTTACATCAGGAAAAATTTCCTGGTCGTCACTGCTTATGATGCCGGCCACAACCTCTACGTTTGGAAGTAAAGATAAAATTTTAGCCAGCTGTTTGGTAAATACACTTTCGCCAATCAACAGTATTTTTTTGTATGCACTTGGCA
>JAFNVD010000008.1 GCA_017383785.1 Peptococcaceae bacterium
CAAAGCTGCTTCTAAAATAATCTGCGGCTGATTGGAATAGCGCAAATCTTTTTCTGCCTCTGCCAAACGATTAATCATTCGACCTAAAAACTCTACAGGTAAAGTTTTTACCTGTTCTTGTGCATGAGCCATACAGTTTTGCGGTAATTCTACCAACTGCTCTTTTGGCGCTACTTTCAGTAACAACAACTGACGACAATACTGCACACAATCTCGCATAATCTGTTTGATATCCTTACCCTGCTGGATAAAGTCATGTATTAACGAGAACATCTTGCTATAGTCTTGCGCCACTACAGCATCTAAGAGCAAGGCAGTAGATTCTTCGCTAACAGTACCCAATACCAGTTCTACATGAGAAAGCTCAATGCGCTCCCCGGCAAAAGCAATGCACTGATCCAGTACACTAATGGCATCACGCATACCGCCTGCCGCTTTACGTGCAATGGCATTCAACGCTTCATCAGAAATGACTACGCCCTCTTCTTTCACAATGTCTGCCAAATGGTCACGAATTTCTACTGTGTTAATTTTACGAAAATCGAATCGCTGACAGCGAGATAGTACCGTAAGCGGAATTTTCTGCGGATCGGTGGTAGCCAATATAAACAACACGTGTGCCGGAGGCTCTTCCAATGTTTTTAACAATGCATTAAATGCCTCATTGGTAAGCATATGCACTTCGTCGATAATGTACACCTTACGTTTACCTTGAGAAGGTGCAAAACGTACTTTATCACGCAGCTCACGAATTTCGTCAATGCCACGATTGCTGGCTGCGTCAATCTCCATTACATCCATAAAGCTTTCAGCGTTGATAGCTTTACAGCTTTCACACTGATTACATGGTTCACCGTTTTGCAAGTCTAAGCAGTTCACAGCTTTGGCCAATATTTTGGCTGAACTGGTTTTGCCTGTGCCGCGCGGCCCACAAAATAGATAGGCATGTGCCAAACGGTCATTTAATATAGCATTTTTTAAGGTTGTGCTGATATGATCCTGCCCGCGCACTTCAGAGAAAGTCTGCGGACGAAACACACGATACAGTGCACGATAGCTCATAACTGCACCTCTTTCTACAAAATCATGTTTCATATTGCTTATCATGATAATATTCTTATTATCGTTCAATTTATTATTATATCATGTAACGACAGCGCAAACAATGAAAAATGGATGTTCTCATCAGCAAAATAAATAAATTCTTTTGCATTTTCCCTTTCTACAAAACACTGAATGCTGTATAATAAATAAAAAGTGTCCTAACAAGACACCTTAAAAAATTTTGCGAGGAATCATTATGAGCAAACCAAAAATAAAAGAAGTGATTGTGGTAGAGGGCAAGGATGACGTAAGTGCTTTGCGTCGTGCTGTAGAGGCGGATATTCTCATCACTACAGGACTTGGCCTTACCAAAGATAAAATAGAAGAAATTAAAGTGCTGGCAGAACGCCGCGGTGTCATTGTTTTTACCGATCCTGATTTTCCGGGTGGCAAGATTCGTCACATTTTAAAAGACAAAGTACCGGGCTGCAAACATGCCTATATCACCAAAGATGAGGCACGCTGCCCGAAAACAGGCAAGCTGGGCGTAGAGTATGCCTCTCCGGAAGCGATTTTACGTGCTTTAAATGCTGCCAAAGCAGAGCATCAGCAATATGATATTGAATATGATCTAAATGATATTGTACAGTGGGGGTTGGCAGGCTTACCGGATAGTGCACAAAGACGTGCCAAGTTGTGTGATAAGCTATCTATCGGGCACTGTAATGCCAAACAGCTAGTGAAAAAGCTGAACAGTTATCAAATCCCGCGGGAAGAAATCGAGGCGATGTTATGAACTTAAAAGAGACCTTAAACAAACATAATTTTAAATTTAAAAATAAATTCGGGCAAAACTTCATCACCGATGGCAATCTGCTGCAAAAAATCGTAGATGCCGGTGAAGTTGGTCCTGATGATGTGGTTATTGAGGTTGGCCCGGGTGCTGCTACCTTAACTAAAGCCTTGGCTCAGCATGCAAAAGCGGTCATTGCTATTGAAATTGATACCGACTTGATTCCAATTATCGAAGAGACCATGGAAGGTTTCGATAATTTTTATCTGGTGCAGGGCGATGCGCTGGATATGAATTTGGACGAGCTCATTGTAGAAAAACTGGGCGCACCACATCGCTGCAAAGTTGTGGCTAACTTGCCATACTATATCACCACTCCTTTGGTAATGCACTTTTTAGAGCAAGGGTTCTCTATCGACCGTATCGTTATTATGGTGCAGAAAGAAGTAGCGGAGCGCTTTGCTGCACAGCCGGGCAAAAAAGATTACGGTGCTATCACCGTTTCTTTAAACTATTACGGTGCTGTACGCAACGCATTTATCGTACCGCGTCATATGTTTGTGCCGCAGCCTGATGTAGATTCTGCCGTAGTAGATATCAAACCTTGGGTGGAAAAACCGATTGTAGCACAAGACGAAGATTTATTCCACAAAGTTGTGAAAGCAGCATTTGGCCAGCGACGCAAAACATTGAACAATGCTTTAAAAGTATTGGGATATGACAATGCTATCATTCAAGAAGCAATGGCACAGTGCGGCATTGAAGGTACACGCCGTGGTGAAACATTAAGTGTAGCAGAATTTGTAGCGTTAAGCGACGCTATTGGACAGAGAATTGAATAAGAAGCTGTAAAATTCGTTTTAAGCAGTTGAAACTATTTCATTGGAGCAAGGGCGCCTTGCTCCAATTTTATTTGCAAAAACAGTAGATGAAAAAGAGGATGAGAGGACAATGAAATAAAATGAATGCGATAGAAAGATAGATATGCATTTGGCATAAAATCTGAAGTTTTACAATACTGCATATACAAAATCAGGGCGGATGTTATCATCCGCCCTGACGTATAGGTTATACTATTGTTCTTTCACCACATGTACTTGTTCTGCACGACGGCCGTTTGATTTGGTAACAGTAACCGTAATGCCCTCTTCCTGCACAGAGTCTCCAACAGCAGGAATACGCCCTAAAACCTCCATCAGCCATCCGTTGACC
>JAFNVD010000050.1 GCA_017383785.1 Peptococcaceae bacterium
CGGAGTTTTCTGCTTTGTCGTATTGTACGTTGCTGTCGGTAAAGCAGAGGGGCGGGAACAGTACACACCACCAGTTTCGGCCTTGTGCTTCGCCGATTAAGATACGCAGTGCTTCGTAATTTCCGGCTGGCAGGCTGAAACTGCCATAGTATTTCACCGGAAAGTCAAATCGGCCGTATTGTAATGTGACGGTATCCGTGCTATTGTTTTGGGCTAAAGTTGCGTTGGCGATTTGCGCAATTTGACCTAGATTGTTTTGAATGATTGCACGACTTTCATCTAAGGATTGTGAAGAGTCCAACTGCGGAGATAAATATGCCACCACGGCATCTTTTACTTTTAGTTTTATAGCCTGGTCATCTTCACTATTGCTGCTTCCAAGTACATGAATACGAATGAGGGAATCGGTATCAATTTGCCTTACAATATCGATTTGCATTGCAATCAATGCCAAAGCCACGACGATGACTAGAAGCATAAACTTTTTCTGCAACGGATTCTCTATGAGCTTATGGCATTCATTTTTGGCACGTTGTATGTTTTGTGCGAAAATAGCACGCAATAGCTGGGGAAATGTGATATACATAGTTTTTTTCATGATGCAACACCTCTTTCTGTTGTCAGTATTGCCTGAATGGTATGGTTTTAGACAACGAAAGATGGTATAATATTCTCAACATCATATAAATGAGGGATGCAGATGGCAGGAAAAAACGATAAAAATGATATGAAGACCAATGTTATGCGGGTGCTGGACCAGAAAAAGATTGCGTACGAGCATCATTGCTATGCCGACACCGGTGCAGTAAGCGGTGCCGAAGTGGCCCAAGCATTGCATCAGGATCCAAACAGAGCGTTTAAGACATTGGTGACTACCGGGAAAAGCAAGACCAACTATGTATTTATGATACCGGTATTAGAAGAACTGGATTTAAAGAAAGCGGCCGGTGCAGTAGGGGAAAAGTCTATCGAAATGCTGAAAGCCAAGGAATTGCTTCCGCTTACAGGCTATGTGCATGGGGGCTGCTCGCCAATCGGTATGAAAAAGCTGTTTAAAACTACTATTCACACCGCAGCCGAGCAGTACGACACCATCATGTTCAGCGCCGGTAAAATCGGCTATCAGGTGGAACTGCCACTAGCCTCTTTGCAGAAAGTCATCCCTGTACAAGTGGCCGATTTGATTGTAGAAAAATAAGAATGTAACAGTAAAACAAAAAATAGAAAACAAAAAGTAAAAACAAAAATCAGCAACTACTGAGAGAACCTTTTCAGTGATTGCTGATTTTTTTGATTCAACCTTTTCCTACTACGCATGGAATGCGTAATACCTGACCGATTTGCAGCAGATATGGTGCATACAGATTATTAAACTGTGCAATATGCTGCCAGGTGATGCCCGGTACTTGCTGCTGATAAGATGCAGCGATATTGGCCAAGGTGTCTCCGGCTTTGACAATATAGGTATAACCGCCTTTTGGACATACTTCTGCTTCCGGATCCTCTTTTTCAGGTTCCGGAACCGGTACAGTTGGTTTTGGCATCTGTACCGTGGTGCCGTTAGACAGCACGTTGGTTACGACGTTGAAGTCTCTGGTTTGGAATGCACATACGCAAATCTCCAGAATGGCCACAGCACGGATTTTGGACGTTTCGCATGGAGCCCCTTCCAGTTTGGCGTCGGTATATTCCACCCGTTCTCTGCAGCGAATCATCGTATCATCTGTGATAGCATCAAAGTTTACCACGGTGGTGAATGGAATATCGGCGCTGGTTTCGCGCAGTTCCTGTTCGCAGTTGCAAGCCACATAATAAACCTGTACATGAATAGAACCTTTGATGATGACCTTGTTGCAGATTTTTTCATAGCTTACGTTACGTACACAAGCGGTCATATTTTTGGCACTCTTAACGAGCATATTATTGACATCCAGTGGCAGATTTACATCGATAGTCTGGTTCACATTTTCCTGATGACATTTGCGACCAATGATATCTTCGACACGAATACGGCAACGGTCAGACATGGCCCCTTCCACTGCGGTAACGATATTCATACGAGTCAATTCGGTCACTTTGGCGAATACTTGCAATACACAGTTTGCCTTTACCATATTGCAAGGCTGTGGACCCAACAGTTTTGCCTCGCAAAATTCTATACGGCATTTGGTGTACACTTCCATATCCGGTTTGGCACCCGGTACGTCCAGCACGACAGAAAATTCGTTGTCAAAGCTTTGTGCCTGTACGGTATCATCACAAGCATCTACATAATAAATCTGTTTGTGCAATGTACCACGCACAATGACACGGCCCGGCAGTACTTCATAATCCAGATCGCGACAGACTGCTTCCATGTCATAAATCTTTCTGGCCGGTTTACACAGCATATGCTCTACCGATACCGTAGTTTGTTTGTCTGCTGCTCCGATTAAGCATTCTACCGAGAATGGTGCTTTTTGTACCTGCAGCCCGTCTCCGTAGCAATCGGTCACCACATCCAGCGTCATCAAATCGACTACTTTCACATCCACTGCCAATACGGCTACCTGATACAACATATCCGTTGGGAATTCACCGCTGGCCGGATTGGTGTTCACGAACAGGATATGACCATCCAGCAGAGCCTCCATATCAGGACGTGCACCGTCAATGTGTACGAAGTCGGTAAACTCCTCACGCATTACGGTAAATTCTTTGACTACATAATCTCCTTCTTCTACATAGTATACCTGTTTGTGCAATGCCCCTTTGACGATGACTTTATTCGGAATAATTTCATAATCCAACTCCACGATTTCAGTATGAATGTCGACGATTTTTCGTGCTCTGACCGGCAGCTGAATATTGCGTACCACATCTACCTGAGCAGTACCCGCACCTACAATATGCTGCACTTTGATACGCTTTTTGTTCTGGGTAATTGCTTGCATTGCTTCATCTCCCTCCTGCAAAGCGATTGGTCGCTTTCTCTGTAATACTATATGAATATGCAGCAAAGAATGTGCATGGCAATCCGTAAATTTACCAGAATATTTTTATAAATTGCAATGGCATTTTGGGGTGGAATGTAGTATGATAATACATGCAAAAAATAAATCCTGACTCGATAATTGAGGTGACAAAGCCTGTGGAACAGCAAAAAGAGAATGAACTTCATCATGAAACGATAGGTCATGAAGTAACAAATCATGAAGTTACAGATTATGAAGCTATAGAACATGCAGCAGAACAACTGCAGGAAAATCATACAGAATCTCGAAGTGAATATCAGAAACGTAAACGAGACGAAAAGAAAGAACAGAAACGCAAAAAACGCAGAAGTACTCTAGCTATTTTCAGTGTGTTGGTGATACTGGCCGGGATTTTGTGTGGTACGTTGCTTTCC
>JAFNVD010000051.1 GCA_017383785.1 Peptococcaceae bacterium
CTTTGGCATTTCTGCACGATCAAATTTTGCTAAAATTTCATCCTCTAATGTTTCAATTAAAAATTTCAGCCACTGCACTTCTACATACACACGGTATTTGGTCAGTGCATACTCACTGAAATACTCTGCCAGAGATTCTTTGATCCCCGCATATCTGCCATCCAACGGACAGATTGTCATACATTCAAACTGCTGTTTCTCCATGCGGATCCACCTTCCATATTGGTAGTATAACGATTTGTATCGTTGCTTTTGCTTCAAAATGAATCGTACATTTGATTATAACACAAGTATTGCCATTACGAAAAGAGAAACCTTAAAAATTCCTTAATTCTTTGCCGATTTCTTGCAGATTGTTCGGTTTGCCTATCTATTTTTCAGAAAGCATGTTATAATAACTCTATATTCTGTGAAACAATTGGAGGAATCATCCATGCATCCTGATGTAAAAGAAATCTTACTAAACGAAGAACAAATCGCCAGCCGTGTGGCAGAATTGGGCGCACAGATTAGTGCCGACTATGCCGGTGAAGAAGTAATTGCCATTTGTGCTTTGAATGGTGCTATGCCATTTACTTGTGACTTAGTTCGTAAAATGGAATGTGATGTAATTGTAGACTCAATCGGTGCTTCCAGTTATGGTAGTGCTACGGTAAGCAGTGGTGTGGTGAAAATCACAAAAGAACCTAAACAGGACGTAGCCGGTCGCCATGTACTTATTATCGATGACGTATTCGATTCTGGTTTAACCATCAGCCTATTGGTAGATATGCTGAAAGATCGCGGTGCAAAATCTGTAAAAAGTTGTGTATTCCTGAATAAACAAATCGAACGTAAAGTAACCTATAAACCTGATTATATTGGCTATGATATTCCTGATGCATTTGTCATCGGCTATGGATTAGATTACGCAGAAAAATATCGCCAACTGCCATATGTCGGCGTTATCAAACCGGAAGCAGTAAAATAATCGTAACTGCAGAGCCTGAGACATATACCTACTGTCTCAGGCTCTTTTTTATACACTTCGATCCGTTTTTTAGGTCATTGAGGCAAAAGCGCAGAAACTGTACGCTCTTTTCTTGCATATCTATACAGAGTTGTGGTAGAATAATCACATCTATATAAATTTTTAATGCTATATGGAAAGGATGTTTTTATGGATCCACGTATCAAAGAATTGGCTCACAATCTGATTAATTACTCTTGTACTGTACAGCCCGGAGAAAAAGTACTGATTCATGTATTTGGTACCTCTGCCTATGGCTTGGCACAACAATTAGTAAAAGAAACCTACGCAGCCGGCGGTTTCCCTTATGTACAAATCGAAGACTACGAAATCAATCGTGCCTTTATCATGGGCGCAAGTGAAGAACAATTAAAATTAAAAGCAGAGTTAGACATGGCACAGATGAAAGAAATGGATGCCTATATCGGTATTCGTGCTTCCGACAATATCGCTGAACTGTCTGATGTACCACAGGACAAACTGCAGCTTTATACTGCGATGAACAACGATGTATTAAACGAGCGTGTCAATCATACCAAATGGGTGGTACTGCGCTATCCAAACCATTCTATGGCGCAGTTGGCCAATACCAGCCTAGAAGCATTTGAAGACTTTTATTTTGACGTATGCAATTTAGATTACGGCAAAATGTCTAAAGCGATGGATACCTTGGTAGAATGGATGAACCGTACCGACAGAGTGCATATCATCGGCGAAGGTACCGATCTCACCTTTTCCATCAAAGACATTCCTGCAATCAAATGTGATGGCAAATGCAATATTCCTGATGGCGAAGTATATACCGCACCGGTAAAAGACTCGATCAATGGTGTCATTACCTACAACACCCCATCGGTACACGAAGGTTTTACCTATGACAATATTCGTTTTGTATTTGAAAACGGTAAAATTATTGAAGCAACCGCTAATAATACTGAAAAACTTAATGCTGTATTGGATATGGACGAAGGCTGCCGATATGTAGGGGAATTTGCTATCGGTGTGAACCCATATATTCTGCATCCGATGAAAGACACATTGTTTGATGAGAAAATCATGGGCAGCATTCACCTCACACCGGGCAGATGCTATGAAGACGCCGACAACGGCAATAACGATTCTAAACTGCACTGGGATTTGGTATATATCCAAACACCGGAATATGGCGGCGGTGAAATCTATTTTGATGACGTACTGATTCGCAAAGACGGTGTATTTGTACCGGAAGCGTTGCAGTGCTTAAATAGCGAAAATCTAAAATAAGAAAATCCGAAATACTATGAGGTGTTCTATGAAAAAACTGTTTACAATGATTTGTATTGCTACTATGCTGGTCATGGCATGCAGTCTTTCCGGATGTGGAAAAGATACTGTCAAAGAAACTGCTGCGCAGCAAACCAATTACACAGAACGTACTTTCACCATCGTGGATAAATTGGTAAACAACAAAATAACGGACTTCTATTCCTATTTCGATGAAAATATGAAAAAGCAAGTGTCCCAAGCAGATGTGCAACAAATATGGGCATCGCTGATTTCCGATTACGGAGCATTTGATTATTACAAAACCGATATCACCTTAACTACTAAAGATGGCTATCAAATTGTTGATGTACCGGTTATATTCAAAAACGGTTCCGCTACACTGCGCTTTGCGCTAAATGCCAAAGGCGAAATTAGTGGATTTTTCATCACCGACAATGCCACTGCCAGCAATAGTATGCAATTAGCCAATGATACAGAAGTGACATTTGGCTCTGCAGAATATCCTATTAGCGGTAGCCTGACAGTGCCTGAAGGCAAAGGCCCATTTCCTGCAGTAATTTTAGTACATGGCTCCGGCCCAAGTGACCGCAACGAACAAATCGGTCCGAACCTACCGTTTATGGATTTGGCGGAGCAACTTTCCGCACAAGGTGTTGCTGTACTGCGCTATGACAAACGCACCTATCTGTATGGGAATCAACTGGCACAATTGACGGATATTACTGTACAAGATGAAACCATCGATGATGTTGTTTATGCGCTGGATTATCTGCAAACATTAGATAACATCGATACCGAACATATTTATATCGCAGGACACAGTCTAGGTGGCTATCTGGTTCCACGGATTGCTGCACAGACACCGGAGGCTGCCGGTTATATCCTGCTGGCGGCTTCGGCACGACCAATGGAAGATTTGCTGTTAGAACAAACCGAGTATATTCTAAGCCTGGAAAAAAGTTTAGATGATGCATCAAAAGAAAAATTATTAAAACAGACACAAGACATGATAGACACCATCAAATCCTTGACTCCGGATAGTGAATATACTGCAGACCAATTAGGCGGTACACCTGCAAGTTATTGGTTAGATCTTAAAAATTATGATCCAATTGCAGAAGTGCAGGGCATCAACAAATCATTCCTGGTGTTGCAGGGTGGCCGAGACTATCAGGTAACCAAGACAGATTACGATCTGTGGCAATCTGCCTTTGGAGAATACAGTGATGTACATTTCCGCTTTTATGACAACTTGAACCATTTATTTATGAGCGGCACAGGCAAAAGTGTACCAAACGAATATCAGCAGAAAAACACCGTTGATACCGTTGTAGGGAAAGATATTGCAAATTTTGTATTAGACCACGCAGCCATAAAAAAACAATAACATAAAAACATTAATGAAACACACAAAAGCGCTCTTCTCGATGATCTCGAAAAGAGCGCTTACTTTTTATGATGTTATCTTATATAGATTGTTTTTTATTTTGCTAGATTTATTTTGCTAGATTTATTTTGCTAGATTATTCCGCAAACCCTCTGCCGGAATAAAACGGTTCCTCAGCCACAAACCATAAATGGCCTAATCGGAAATCGTTTCCACCATCCATAGTCAAATACACAGAATGCACATCGCCAAGATTTTCTTCAATGCTTCGTGCCAGATTATAAAACAACTGACCCTCTTCCCCCTCGACTATGTCGATGGCTTTTACACTATCCGCATCAAAGTCAATGATTACCTTATCATCAATCTTCGTCACCTTATTTACATCAAACATCTCACCATACAAGCTTTGCACAACGATTTCATTGTATTTGGCCACGATAGTCTCTGCATTCAAGTCTTTTTCAGAAATTTCAGCTACGACAGTGGTACTCAGTTCTGCATCGGCATCTTCTGTATTTGCGTCGATTTCTGTGTCCCAGCTGTTTTCATTAAGCATATACAGCATAATATAAATACCGTCTTCTATTTGTACGATTTCTTGTGTGGTATCATTCTGTCCAACAGTTGATACTGTATCATCCGTTTTGTCATTGCCACATCCGGTCAATGCAGTGATACACAGTAAGATGCAAAGCAGCACACAGAATATTTTTTTGTTCATGCCCAATCCTCCTACATTTCTCACTAACCTATTGTTATTAGTATGCGGATATTTTGTCCAATTGTCAATAAAAAAATGCATTTTGCAAGAAAGCCTCGCAAAATGCATAACAGGGAGATATTCTATCAACTATATACTGTTGATTCTCTCAAATCCATTATCAGAAACTTATTTGGCCATTACTGCAGAGCGTGCCACTGTATTTGTCTGTGTATAACGACGCTGCACAACGGTACGATGCTTCGGTGCATTTACCTGCATACTCAACTCATACCAAAAGGTCCCTTTTTGAAACTCCATCACTTCCAGTTTCATTAAGCAGAACAGCAGCCCCGCACTACATGCCAAAAACAGAACAACCATACCGAAAAGCCCTAATGTAGGGATAGAATCTAACGCTGCCACCGCACCAATCATACCTGCTACCATAACCATCGCCAATACGCCGTATCTTGTCTTTTGTTCTCTCATTGTAATCACTGCTCCTTTGCTCTATTTGCTAAATATATTCTTCCTTAGTAGTTTATCCAAATTCACGTTCGCACGAACTTTCGTTTGTCGAATCTTTGTTCTGTTTATAATATACACCACAAACCTATGTTCGTCAATAGAAAAATCGAAAAAATGTTCGAATTTTTAAAATTCTTTTCATGTTATGTTTTCTATTTACCCGATATTGTGATATAATAAACATAGACATTCCTATATCTAGTGAATTAATCGCAAATTATATGTATTTGTATACTAAATATGTTTTATATCCCTACCTTGTGTATATATTCAGGTTTATTTATGGAGGTTGTATTATGAGTACCGATGAAATGATTGCAAAAATGCGCCGCATCGAAAAAGCGTTCCCACCGGAATTGAATCAAATGGTGCTGTTCCAAAAAAGTGACACTATGTCCGATGGCACTGTCATTCATTATTATGAAATTCCCGACGGCAAACGAGCTCCGGGATACCTTTGGATTCACCACAATCCTGAAACCAAAGAAGTATTGGCGGCCGAAATGGACGTCAATTTTGATTGCCTCATTGGACTCAACCGCAGCCCAATTGAATTGAGACTATTGTGCAATCACGTATTAAAATATTTAGGATAACTTACAAAGACCACAATTGATTCTACAAATCTTCGTTCCCTGGACACTGCAGAAAGCAATTGTGGTCTTTTATATTGTCTTGGCGGTATGTATTTTCATGGATCGCATTCTTATAATTCCACTTGACAATGACGTTACGTAATCCACTATAATTTGTATTTGATATTACGATTCCATTATACTGCGAAAGGAGGCTGATGTTATGCCGGAACAACAAGAACCTCACTATATGACTGTAGGGGAATTGGCAGATAAAGTAGGCGTGACTGTACGTACCATCCAATATTATGATCAGGAAAATCTGCTCAAACCTTCTGCCAAAGGCAGCCGTAATCAGCGTCTCTATACAGAAAAAGACGAAGAAACACTCTATAAAATATTGTGTTTCAAATTCATGGGACTATCAATTACAGAAATACGTGAAAGTTTATATGGGTTTGATGAAACACCTGCTGTAAAACTTTTGCTGGATAAAAAAATTGCTGATGTGGAAAAAGAAATGTCTGCATTAATGAAACGATTTGCTACATTAAAAAACCTCAGCGAAGCAGTCAAAAACGATACCGAGGTACATTGGCAGCATTACGCTCACATGATAGAACGGTTTCAAGATGAAGGCAAATATATTTGGCAGTTGAGTTGTTCCTTTGAGGAAAATGCCTATCGCGAGCAAGAACATCGAGAAGCTGAACAAGCACAATGGGTTGACGAATATGAACGCAAATTGGCCATTGAACAGTTTCACAAACTGATTGCCGAGTCCATACAGCTCATTCATCAGCAAGAACCACCGGAAAGTGAAAAGTCTCAGAACATTGCAAAGCGTTATCTCCAAATGCAATCACAATTTGGGCTGGATATTTCCAAAAACAAACACCACGATATCCTGATTACCGATACCGCCAATAACGGCATGCACGACTCGTTTTCTGCATTGCGCCAGGATGTCACTGCATTTATGCAGCAAATTGTAGAAATTTATCGCCAAAATCGAAAGGAGAGCACCACATGATCGTATCATGGATGACCACCAACCAATGCAACCTTACCTGCAAACACTGCTATCAAGATGCAGGCAACCAAAAAGAAGCAGAATTGACTACCGAAGAAGGAAAAAAACTGATTGATGAAATCGCCCGCGCCGGGTTTAAAATTATGATTTTCAGCGGTGGCGAACCATTAATGCGTCCGGATATTTATGAATTGGTAGCCTACGCTGCATCCAAAGGCTTACGCCCTGTATTCGGTACCAACGGTATGCTGATTACCAAAGAAGTCGCACAAAAATTGAAAGATGCCGGCGCTATGGCCATGGGCATTAGCTTAGATAGCTTAGACGAAGCAAAACACAACGAATTCCGCGGCCATCCTGAAGCATTTGCTCGTACCGTACAAGGTATGAAAAACTGTACAGAAGTTGGACTGCCTTTCCAGATTCATACTACCATCATGGATTGGAACAAACATGAAATTCTCGACATCATTGACTTTGCGGTAGAAATCGGTGCCATGGCAGAATATATTTTCTTCCTGATTCCTGTAGGACGCGGTGTTTATATCGAAGAAACCGCTGTTGAAGTAATGGAATATGAAAATCTGCTCCGTTCTATCATGGAAAAACAAAAAGAAGTACCAATCGCTATCAAACCTACTTGTGCCCCACAATTTACCCGTGTAGCCAAACAGGTAGGTGTAGAAATTGATCCACGCTTTACCAGAGGGTGCCTGGCAGGGCTTACCTACTGTATCATCAGCCCTACCGGTAAAGTACGTCCATGTGCATATATGGTAGAAGAAGCAGGCGATGTACATGAACAGCCATTCGATGAAATCTGGAAAAATGCAGACGTATTCCAGACATTGCGCACCCAGGCTTATAAAGGCGCTTGCGGTAAATGCGGATATAAAACTATTTGCGGCGGTTGTCGTGCTCGTTCTGCATATTATCACGATGGAGATATTCTGCAGGAAGACAGCTACTGTGCTTTTGGCAAACAATTGACCAAATAATCAGATCACGCATTCCCTTTCCAAAAGGAGTATGGATATGATACAAACTCAAAAACGAATTCGCACCTCAATGGGATATTTATTGCTTGCCATGCTGCTTATTTGCGTTCTGGCATTGAGCGGATGTGGTACTGCTCCAAACACACAAGAATCGGTACAATCGGAAGGCGGCTATACCTTTACCGATGCCATTGGTCAGGAAATCACCGTGCACAATCCACAGCGTGTGGTATCCTTGATGGGCAGTTTCTCTGAAATTTGGATTTTGGCAGGAGGCGCTGACACCTTGGTAGGCACTTCCCATGATACCGTAGACAATCGAGACTTGGGACTGCCTGACGATATTGCCATTGTGGGTACTTATCAAAACCCTAACATTGAAGAAATATTAGCACTGAATCCGGACTTGGTACTGTTATCTTCCGAAACTACACGTACTGATAGTCACGTAGCATTGAAAGATGCCTTGCAAGGGGCCGGTATTACAGCGGCTTATTTTAGCGTTACACATTTTGAAGATTATCTCAATATGCTGGAGATTTGCACCGATATTACCGGCAACAAAGAGGCTTACCATACAAACGGTACAGCCGTGCAGGAACGAATTGCACAAATCATTGCCGATAATACTTTAGAGGACGAACCTTCCGCATTATTGATGGTTACCTATTCCGGCGGAATCCGTGCGCAAAACTCCGATACTATGACCGGCAAAATGCTTTCCGAACTGGGCTGTAAAAACATTTTGGATGATTACCCAAGTATGTTGCAAGATTTTAGTGTAGAAAAAATCATCGAAACCGATCCGGACTACATTTTTGTAATCCCGATGGGCAACGATGATGCACTGGCACAAAAAAATCTAAAAGAAAATGTAGAAAGCAATCCGGCGTGGAGCAGCCTGACAGCTGTAGCAAACGACCGCTATATCCTGCTGCCAAAGGATTTATTTTTGTACAAACCAAATGCTGTATGGGATGAAAGCTATGCTTATCTAGCAGCATTGTTACACCAACCGGCGGTATAATATGAAACATTACACCAATGCACAAAAAGGCAGATGGATGCTTTTGTTCACCATATTTCTTACTGTCATTTCTGTTCTGCTGGGGATTAGTTTGGGGTCTACCCGTATTTCCCCGGCAGATTTTTTACAGGCAGTATTTTCGGGATCTACCACAGACAGTACCTATCGTATTGTGATGTATTCCCGATTGCCCGGCGTATTGGGAGCTCTGCTGGCAGGCAGTGCCTTATCCGTATCCGGGGCTATTTTACAATCAGTACTGCAAAATCCATTGGCTAGCCCTAACATCATTGGGGTCAATTCCGGTGCCGGGCTGATGGTGTTGTTGTGCTCTGCATTTTTTCCGGCCATGGATGCGCTGTTGCCCTTTGCGGCATTTTTAGGTGCATTGGCCACTGCCATGCTGATTTTTGCACTGGCTATGGGCCCGGGGGTTTCCCGGATTACACTGGTACTAACCGGGATTGCCATGAGCAGCATTTTAGGTGCCGGTATGAAC
>JAFNVD010000052.1 GCA_017383785.1 Peptococcaceae bacterium
AATGAAGAAGGCCTGTATATTATCGACCAGCATACCTGCCATGAACGCATTTTGTATGAAAAATTTATGCGCGAAGAAGCAGAAAAGGCACAGCTTTCTCAGCCATTACTGATTCCGGTGACAATCACATTGTCTGCACAGCAAGATGCGGTGCTGATGGAACATATTTTTACATTGCGTGATTTTGGTTTCATCATTGAGCATTTTGGTGATCGCAGCTATTTATTGCGCAGTTTGCCGTTGGGGCTTCATGATTTGCCTGATGCCGACAGATTCTTTATTGATTTGCTGCATGATTTGGAATCACAGAAAACTGTGACACCGGCAATGATCAAAGAAAAACTGTTGATTACAGCGTCCTGTAAAGGTGCAGTCAAGGCAAATTGGCCACTGACGGAAATTGAAATGAAAACACTCTTGTACGATTTGGCTCAGGTGGAAAATGCCCATACCTGTCCGCATGGCAGACCAATCATTTATAAAATCACCATGCAGGAATTGTACAAGATTTTCAAACGAGGCACCTATCATGAATAATTGGGCCATTACAACAAGCAAAGCCAGAGGCAAACACAATCTGGGCCTTACCGATTATGCACAAACACTTGCCGATCAACTGCAAATTCCGGTGATTGCAAGAGACAACAAAGGCATTGGAAAGCTCCTTCATCAGTACAGTTTGGATGTATTGCTGGTAGAAGAAGACGATGGCCTTGTGGCCCATTGGCAAGATGGGCAAGTATTTACTTATCATCCCGGCATGGCGGTACCTCGCATCAAACATATCAAAGACGGCGATTCGGATATGCTCATTGATGTATTGGGTATTGAGCCCGGTGACAAAGTGCTGGATTGTACCATGGGTATGGCTAGCGATGCGGTGACCATTTCCTTTGCTTTAGGAGCAGAGGGTAATATTACTGCACTGGAAAGCAGCCCTGTCATTTATGCCATTACCGATTATGGGTTGAAACATTGGAATTGGCAGCAGGAAAGCAAAACCATGCGCCAAGCCATGGAGCGTATTACACCGATTTGCTGTAAATATGAGACCTATTTGCAGGAGTTGTGTAAAAAAGATGAATTGGAATACGACGTCATTTACTTTGATCCTATGTTTGAGCGTCCGGTGATGGAATCCTCCGGTATTGCACCATTACGCAAAGCGGCAGATTATGCACCGCTAACACAGGATATACTGGAACTGGCCAGCACCTTGTGCCGCAAACGGGTCGTGGTAAAACATCGAGACGGTACATTAAAACAATTGCAGTTTGATAGAATCGAAGGCGGTAAATACAGCTCTCTAGCTTATGGTATTTTAGAAGCCAAAGTAAATGGAGAAAGGAGTGGGGCGAAATGAATATGACAAACAACGAGTTAAAACCGTTGGTGATACTGGTAGGCCCCACTGCTGTAGGGAAAACCGCTGCCAGTATTGGTTTGGCTAAAGCCTTAAACGGGGAGATTATTTCCGGTGACTCTATGCAGATATTTAAAGGATTGGATATCGGTACTGCGAAAATCACCAAAGAAGAAATGCAAGGCGTACCACATCATTTGATAGACATCAAAGAGCCATGGGAAACCTTTAGTGTGGCCGAGTTTAAACGACTGGCCGATGAGGCCATTGCCGATATACATGATCGCGGCAAACTGCCGATTATCGTAGGCGGCACCGGGTTTTATATCAATAGTGTCCTCTATGAATATCATTTTGGCGAAGCCGATACCGACGAAGCTTATCGTGCAGAACTGGAACAATATGCAGAAGCACATGGCAATGAAGCACTGTGGAACATACTTCAGGAGAAAGACCCGGACTCTGCAGCAAAACTGCACAGCAATGATACCAAACGGGTCATCCGTGCATTGGAAGTACTCCATGTGACAGGCATTCCCGCATCCGAACGGCAAAGTACAGTAGACAAACAAACCATGCGGTACAATGCTGTTTATATAGCGCTGAACATGCCAAGAGAAGTGCTGTACGATCGCATCAACCGTCGTGTAGATATCATGATACAAGATGGCCTGGAGGCAGAAGTGAGAACCGCATTAGCAAACGGAGTAGCACAAGACGCCCTCTCCATGACCAGTATCGGATATCGGCAGATGATCCAGTATTTCAATGAGGAAATATCATTTGACCGCGCAGTAGAACTGATCAAACGAGATACCCGTCATTTCGCCAAACGCCAACTGACCTGGTTCCGTCATGACCCTAATATCCAATGGATAGACAAATGGGGCAAAACAGATGAACAGGTGGAAGCAGAGCTGTTAGCGATTGTGCACGATAAATTGGGTTTATTAAGATAAATGAAAGATAAAATTGCATAATAAAAAAGAGAAGTGCTGTGACAATATGTCACAGCACTTTTTTACTTACATACAATTATACTTGATTATCCTCCGGCTACGGGTGACATCAGTGTTACCACGTCGCCGTCTTGCAATTTGCTGCGTTTATTCCCTTGGACACCATTAATCAGTACCATACAACCGGTTAATTCTTTTTCGGTAATGCGATCGGTTTGGGCACAGATGGCTTTGTACAGCTCTTTCACGTTGGGCACATCCAATGTGAGTTCTTTGATGCCACTTTCGATACGCATTATACCAAAAAGTTTTACGGTAATCATTTGATTTTCAGGCGGCGCAGTGTTTTTTCGGTCGGAATGCCGTTTTTATCCCAGCCGCGTGCTTTATAGTAGGTTTTC
>JAFNVD010000053.1 GCA_017383785.1 Peptococcaceae bacterium
ACGGATCCCAAACCGCACACGTGGAGCTTTTTTGTCTATACCCAGTGTTTCCAGCACCACCATTGCCAACATCGCAAAAACAAGTATGAATAAAAACTCTACTCGTTCTGAACCCATCAATGAAGATATAACAACATATTCTATCGCAAAGATTGCCAGTAAAATAAGCGGCACTGTCAGATGACGTTTTACCCACGCTAAATTGATTGGCTCTTTTGGTTTCTCTTGCTGCATAGTATTAGCCTGTTCTGCTTCTACTTCCGCCATAGCTTTCTTGAAAATTTTACGCCATTCCTGAATCCTGCTGCCCCAATAAATAAATGTAGTTGCACCTGCAAAAAACAGAACAGCCAATAGAATGATAACTGCAATAATCTTATTTTCCATTGTGCCCCCCCGTTTCCATAATTTTTCTTATTATAACACAATCCTTTGCCCTTTTCTATATTTGATACTTTTATTTTGATAATCGTAATAATTTCTTAACAATTGACAGTTTCATTTTGGATAGAAAAATAGCACCAATCTCTTGGATTGATGCTGCGATATCATTTTCTGAGAAAAGAAAAAAGACCTAATCACTTAGGTCTTTGTAGTGGCGGCACAGGGATTTGAACCCCGGACACTACGGGTATGAACCGTATGCTCTAGCCAACTGAGCTATGCCGCCATATATGGTATTCGTGTACCTCATCGGAACGAATAGTAGTATATCACAATTCAATCGTTTAAGCAACAGGAAATATTGAATTTCTCTCAGAAATCATAACAAACATTTTATGCTTCGTTCCGTTCATGGCTGTACAAGGAAAAGAAAAAGACCTAATTGCTTAGGTCTTTGTGGTGGCGGCACAGGGACTTGAACCCCGGACACTACGGGTATGAACCGTATGCTCTAGCCAGCTGAGCTATGCCGCCATATATAAACTTTTTAAAAAAGCTTGTAACCAGAATCGAACTGGTGACCTTTACCTTACCAAGGTAACGCTCTACCGACTGAGCTATACAAGCACAATGGTTGCGGGAGAAGGACTCGAACCTCCGGCCTTCGGGTTATGAGCCCGACGAGCTACCAACTGCTCCATCCCGCGACAGTAAAAGTGGAGGGAGAAGGATTCGAACCTTCGAAGGCAGAGCCAACGGATTTACAGTCCGTCCCCTTTGGCCGCTCGGGAACCCCTCCAAACTTGTCACCAACAAAAATTATTATACTCAAAAGCGTTGTGCTTGTCAACAACTTTTTTCTTATTTTTTAATAATTTTTTCAACTTATCATTCTACTGCTATCAGTTTATTTTACATGCAAACTGCGGCTTTCTAAATACTGTTCCAGTTTGCGTTTGACACGCTGCAATGCATTGTCTACCGATTTAACGTGACGATCCAACTGCTGGGCAATCTCTACATAAGACTTGCCTTCCAGATATAAATTTACTACATCCTGCTCTAACGGACTCAAAATGCGCTGCATAGTGCTTTCAATATCCAGAAAATCTTCCTGATCGATAAACAAATCCTCCGGATTCCCTGCTTTGCCTTGGGTAATCACATCAGATAGTGTACGCTCCGATTCTTCTTCATATACAGGCTTATTCAGTGATACGTACGAATTCAGCGGCATATGCTTCTGTCTGGTTGCTGTTTTGATAGCAGTGATAATCTGCCGTGTAACACAAATTTCTGCAAAGGAATGAAACGAGGTCTGTCTATCATACCGATAGTCTCGAATGGCTTTATATAAGCCGATCATTCCCTCCTGTATAATATCTTCGCGATCTGCCCCAATCAAAAAATACGTACGGGCTTTAGAGCGCACGAAGTTTTTGTATTTACTGATTAAAAACTCTAACGCTATTGTGTCACCGTTTTTGGCCAGGGATACAATTTCTTCATCTGTCAGATGTTCCAGATCTGTTGCGCCGATTTGTAGTGCTGTCATTTCCATCTATCTTCCACCTTTCCATTGTCTCCCATTATCATACTATAGCTTGTCCTATACAACAATGAACACTAGGACTTGCGAGAAATCATTTCCAGTTTTCTACGCACTTCCGGATCTATTCTATCTTCCAAACGGTTGGACACATATACTTTTGGCTCGTAATGCGGCTTGTGCTCTTGGGTAGTCATATCGATCTCCCTTTTCAGTTCCATAGCCGAAATACGAAATGCGCCTTTTCCCCATATGGTTTCCTGCTGCAGACGGTCAGAAGTGGCTACATATACTTTTTCGTGCTTTGGAATCTGTGCAGTCAATCGTTCAATAGCCATATCGGCAGTTACATTTTCTTTGGTATAGATAACCTCGATGCCTTGAATTACTTCCTGTGACCCATTGTTTTTCTTTACCTGATATGCGTCAAAGACTACAATTACTTTGCGCTTGCTCAAAGCTGCATGCACTGCCAGAATTTCAATCAGACGTGCACGGGCATGCTCCAGATTATTTTCTTTCAATTCCTGCAGCTCCGGCCACGCACCTATAATATTGTAACCATCTACAATCAAATACTCTTTCATGATTATTTGCCTGCGTTTCTCTGACGATATGCCTCATACAGCAATACACCTGCTGCCACAGATGCATTGAGAGAGTTGATTTTGCCCTGCATTGGAATAGATACAATATAGTCACAGCTTTCGCTAACCAGTTTGCCCAGGCCCTTACCTTCGCTGCCGATTACAATCGCCAACGGACCGGTCAAGTCCTGTTTGTGCATATACTGGCCATGCATATTGGCACCGGCAACCCAGATGCCCTGTTTTTTCAGTTCTTCAATGACTTGAACAATATTGCTAACGCGTGCTACAGGCACATGCTCAATGGCACCTGCAGATGCTTTTGCTACCCCGTCAGTCAGCGGCACAGCACGACGCTTTGGAATAATTACACCATGAGCACCCACGGCATCTACACTACGTAAAATTGCGCCCAGATTGTGTGGATCTTCCAATTCATCCAAAATAACAATCAGCGGATCTTCACCTTTTTTACGTGCAATATCTACAATATCCTGCCAGTCTACATAATCAGCGGATGCTACAGATGCAGCGACGCCCTGATGATTCTGTTTTGGGAACATGGCATCTAATTTACTGCGATCTACCTGCTGCACCATAATGCGTTTTTCTTTGGCCAATGCCACGATTTCTCGAATAGAGCCTTTCTGCTCTCCTTTTACCACCCAAATTTTATTAATGGTACGATTTGTTTTTAACGCTTCCATTACAGGATTGCGACCGAAAATGTCTCCCATAGTGTACACCCTTTCTATACAAAAAGCTATATAATAATCTTTCCAGTTATTCTTCTATTCTGTATTTGGCGCGCATTTCTGCTGCTCGCCCACAAGTCATTTTACCCTCTTTACATGCACCATATACGCAGGATGGTACAGCGGTCTTGTACAAGATATCCGACAGCTTACGCAATTTCTCTAACTTAGCTACAGCAATGCGGTTAATTTCCCACTGGGCATTGTTGCAGATACGTTCCGCTAGCATCCCACAATCCATACGAGCATTGGTACTGGTAATGATTTTTACCTGCTGACAGTTGAGCAGGAAATACCGCCACAAGCCACCCTTATAATGCCCCGCAATACGCTGCTGAAATCGCTGCATATCTTGCACCAATCTACGATATCGCCCTTCAAATCCGCCATCAATAACAGTCTGCGGAATCACAGGAGGACGTTCCGGTTCAAGTAAAATGTTAAGCCAAGGTTCACGATAAGTATTTGGCAATCTGTGACGCTCTTGCTGATGATAAGTTACCAAACTAAACATCATGCCAAATGTGGTACGACACTGCTCTGCAATACTGGTATGTCCATAGCCCATAACACGGTTGATGACACCTTTGGCTTTTGTATCTGCCTCGTCACCCCAACCATCCAGCACCATAGAAGGCGCCTCGGCCTTGGTACTAGTGAGCGCCCCGAGCCCTGCTTTCAGTTCCGGTTTATCAAAGGTACGCAATAATACTACCGGCTCTTGTGGAGTAATCGCCTCCAACTCAGCCTTGTAGAACTGATTCATCATACCGGTATCTTCATAGCTATAAGTCTGACTGTCCAGCCATTTACCCAATGTTTCCGGCAAGAGTGCCAGTAATGCATCATGGATATCGGCAAACATATCTTTGTCCAGCGGACGGTTCATCATACGAAACCAATCCAACAATTTATCGCCGGTAGTAGCAACGGTAATATTGGTTTTTACCGCGAGAGGCAAAATATAACGAGCATCTTCTACCGGAATCCCATACAGATAATGCTCCGGTTTTGGGCGTCCGGTAAACTCGCCTTTCAGCTGAGACATTTCCTCATACAACGCAAAGGCCTGCCCAATCAATTCTTCCGCACGGGCTTTATCCTCTGCACTGAGCTGAGAAGGCAACGTATAGCCATCGGCAGACAAAGTCACATAGCGCTGGCTCTGCTGCACATAAGAATCTTTCAACTCACAAATCATTGTACTCTGCCAGCGATTGATTTCTTCCAGCACAAACGACACATTACAAGTTTTCAGTAATTCTTGCACTGTAGATTTATCCATTGCAGGCCGTTTTTGCAGAAACGCATCTACCATAAGCAAATCCGCTGCGTCATAATTGGCTATACGCATACTAATGCCCCCCTTGTGCTACTACGTCCTCAATCTGCCCCAAAATCCAAAGCAGACGATCATTTTCTCCATTCAAATATAAATATCCAATTAAAGCTTCCAAAGCAGTACTTTTGCGGTATGTCTGAACTGCAGCATTTTTAGGAACAATCCCTTTTGCATTGCGGCCGCGGCGCACCACACTCTGCTCAATCTCGGTCAATTCCGGTTCAATACGCATCAAGAGCATTGCCTGCGTATTATTGTTTACACGGCTTACACCCAGATAATGCAGATTATGCGCTTTCACACTCAGCGACAAAATATTCTGCCGTACATACAGCTCGTACACCGCGTCTCCTACAAAAGCCAATGTCAATGCCGGCAATTCTGCCGGTCTGCCTTCATATGTAAAATCTAATAACATCCCGTTCTCCTCGCCTTTCTATAAAAGGTCATTTGGTGTTATTATATCACAGGTTAACAAATTGTTAAAGAAAAAAATGAAACAGGAGCCGCGCCTAAAAGTCGCAAGCTCCTGTTTCTGTATGAAAATAAAATTGTGTGGGTAAAATCAGTTGGCAGATTTTTTCGCTTTTTCTTCTTTGAAATAATCTTTTACCATTTTGGTTACAGTGCCGCTTAACAACAGCAGTGCAATCAAGTTTGGAATTGCCATTAAGCCGTTTAATGTATCGGCAATTGCCCAAATCAGCTGCAGACCACCAATAGAACCAACGAACGCAGCTACGATAAATACAACTTTGTAACCCAGTTTTACATAGCCTACCCAATCTTTTGTTTTGAACAGATACTCGATGGATTTTTCACCATAGTAGGACCAGCCCAGTAATGTGGATAATGCAAACAGTACTGTACCAACAGTAACACCTGCTGCACCTACGCCGCCTAATGTATTCTGGAATGCTGCAATGGATAATGCTGCGCCGTCTAACCCGGTGCCAGGCATCCACATGCCGCTCATTACTACTACCAGAGAGGTAATTGTACAGATAATAAATGTATCGAAAATAACTTCAAATGCACCCCACATACCCTGTTTCACAGGATTATCGGTATTGGCTGCTGCATGAGCGATAGGAGCACTACCTAAACCGGCTTCATTGGAGAATACGCCGCGTGCAAAACCGAAACGGATCGCATTCATGATAGTGTAACCTAATACCCCACCCATAGCTGCCTGAGGATTAAATGCACATTCAAAAATGATAGCAAATGCACCCGGCAATTTGTCAATGTTCATAACGATTGTAATAATACCTAAGATTACATACAGAGCACCCATCAAAGGTACCAGTTTTTCTGTAACCTGTGCAATACGTTTAATACCACCTAAAATAACAACACCAACAATTGCTGCTACTACCAAACCTGTGATCCAGGTAGGAATCCCAACAGTATTATTTAACGCACTAGCGATAGAGTTGGACTGTGTCATATTCCCAATACCAAAAGATGCCAATGTCGCTAAACAAGCAAAGATAACGCCCAGCCATTTCATGTTCAAGCCGTTTTCCATGTAGTACATCGGGCCCCCTACCCATTCGCCACGTTCGTTTTTCTGGCGGAATTTTACTGCCAGAGTTACTTCGGCAAATTTGGTCATGGTGCCAAACAGTGCACTAATCCACATCCAGAATACTGCCCCCGGGCCCCCTGCTACGATAGCAGTAGCTACCCCGGTGATATTACCGGTACCTACAGTAGAAGCCAGTGCAGTTGCTACTGCCTGATAAGGAGAAATCCCTGCTTCGTCTTTTTTGTGTGCGTCAGGACCAAATAATGTCCCAACTGTGTTTTTCATAATTGTCCCAAATTTCAGAATCTGCGGAAAACCGGCACGGAATGTCAACAGAATCCCTGTACCTACCAGCAGCAGAAGCATTACCGGCCCCCACACAAAACCATTAATAATACCATTTACGCTTTCAATTGTTTGTACCATACTTTTGTCCCCCTAATTCCCGTCCTTTATCAAAAGACATTATTCTTTTTCATGTGGACAATGATACTATGAATCCAAACAAAATGCAAGCCTTTTTTCTAATTTATACGATAAATCAATTTAATCTAACTAATTCACTTGTATACAATATTCTTCACAAGCGGACACTCGTCTTTGTTAGATAATCATTCCGCCGTTTACACCTACGATTTGGCCTGTAATAAATGCCGCTTTGTCACTGCAAAGGTAATATACCGCCTCTGCTACATGTGCTGTGGTACCCAGCATTTCCAATGGTGTTTCTTGTCTCAGTGCTTCCAGTGTTTCAGGATCCAGTATGGCATTCATTTCTGTTTGAATAACTCCGGGAGCTACACAGTTAACACGAATGCCTGATGGTCCTACTTCTTTGGCCAATGCTTTTGTCATAGCTTGAATAGCACCTTTCGCCGCAGAATAATGCACTTCACAAGAGCCGCCTACCTGCCCCCACATTGAGGAAATATTCACAATGACACCTTGTTTTTGTGCAATCATAGCCGGCAACACTGCTCTGGTACAATAAAATGTACCGTCTACGTGTACTGCAAACATATTATGCCAGTCCTCATCAGTAATATCGGTAAACAATTTTTGCTGAGCAATTCCGGCATTATTGATTAAAATATCAATAACTCCCCATTGTGCCATAATCGTATCTATCATATGCTGCACCTGGGCGCTATCACGTACATCCGCCTGCACCGCCATCACATCGCATCCCTCTTGTATAAGCTGCGCTACAAGCGCTTCTGCCTCTGCTGTTCCGCTATTATAATGTACCGCTACTTTGTACCCTTCACGGGCAAACTGCATTGCTACAGCCTTGCCAATTCCACGGGAAGCCCCTGTCACCAGCACCGTTTTGTTTCGTTGTTGATCGCTATTACTACACATACACATCCATCCTTTTCATGATATGCTCAAACATCGTATTTTTCGTTTTAAAGCGTTTTCAGTATAAATCTTACATTCCTCTTCTTGCCATTATTTTAACCCATTTTACGCAAAAAAGAAACCATGCAAATCTATATCATTTGCATGGTCTAACGAAATATTTATTTACAGCTTCATACGAAATAATCCATCTTTGCTGCAGCATACATACACTTCACTTTTACGCGGAATCTGCACATGCAATTCTGGGTTTTGCTCCGGATACATACGCACCAAAAGAACACGATCAAATCGTACCCATGCTACAAAACTAATATAATGATCTTTTTCCATAGGATGTGCTAAAGTAACAAATTCATCGTCATCCAGCGACTCAATGGTTACAGTATGCAGCTCATCCATTGGGGCTGCCTGCAATGGTGTCAATTTTCGTCCACAACAGCTAATTGTCGCTTCTCCTGTACCGGTAAGCACATTGCCACACTCTTCACATTGATAGAATTTTATCCGCTTCATATTGCCTCCGTGTTGTATTGGTTTTGGTGTATTGCCTTGCAACAGCTGCTCACCGGTAGTATCCAGTACTCTGGCAAGCTGTGCAATTAATGATATATCAGGATACCCGGCAGCTGTTTCCCATTTGGATATAGTTTTCGGACTGATATGAAGGAGTTCCGCCAGCTGCTTTTGCGTATAGCCCTTTTCCTTGCGCAGCGCACGAATCAGTTCACCCGTTTTCTGATTGTCCATAGTATCCCCCCTCGTATAATATGTTTAAATTCCAAAATAACATCGTCAATCGGCTTGCTAATGCCCATGATATAATTGTCTTAAATGGCAATTAGGTATTAGTTCTTTGCCCCCATGTTGAGCCGTTATGGCTGCTTCATAGTGAGTCTGTTCCCCTGAGCCGGATGTTAACTTCAAACCAGTTAGCTGTTTGTCGGATTGCATGACCTGCCATCTAGCAGTGTGGTTCGCATTAGGTCTCATCCGACTGGATTCTTATATGCGAGGGTGTCGATGCTCCGGTTTCATGGGTTTTACCAAACCGATTGACCATTTAATCCTAATCCGAAAGAAGGTGATTTTTATGCACCCACTTTACGTTGGCATTGATGTTAGCAGTAAAAACAATGTTATTTATTTTATGAAACCTGACGGCTCCAAACATAGTCAGTTCTCTGTTAAGAACTCTCTCGATGGTGCCAAAGAACTTTCGAAACGTATTATCTCTGCAATGAATTCAGAAGGGCTTACAGACCTCATTATCGGTCTTGAAGCTACTTCCGTTTATGGTGAGCATATCACTATGTTTCTTCGCGAAGATGCTTCTCTTGCTCCATATAATCATAAGTTATTCGTCCTCAATCCTAAACAGGTCAATAAGTTTAAAGCTGCTTATCCTGACCTGCCTAAAAATGATTATGTAGATGCATTTATTATTGCAGATGCCCTGCGTTTTGGAAGAATCAACAAGGATATCTATACCGATGACTATCGCTATGTTGCTCTTCGCAACTTAACTCGTGCCCGGTATTTCGCTGTCCAGAATCTCACCCGAGAAAAACAGCGGTTCTTGAATTATTTGTTTATGAAGTATTCTTCTTTCACGCAGGAGAAAGTATTTTCTAATACTTTCGGTACTACAGCCATTTCTGTGTTTGAGGAATTCGACTC
>JAFNVD010000054.1 GCA_017383785.1 Peptococcaceae bacterium
AATCAGCCGTTGTTAAAACGATTAATGACCGAAGCACCGGGGACATATCACCACTGTATTATGGTAGGCAACCTTGGGGAAGCAGCGGCCGATGCCATCGGGGCTAATGGGTTAGAAGTACGTTTAGGTGCATATTATCACGATATTGGGAAACTGAAACGTCCATATTTCTTTGCGGAAAATCAGTTTTCCGGTGTGAATCCTCATGACAATATTACACCACAGCTGAGTACATTAATCATTACCTCTCACGTAAAAGATGGTTTGGAAATGGCTCGTGAGGAAAAACTGCCGCCAATTCTGATGGATATGATTGCACAGCATCATGGTGACAGTAAAGTTTCGTATTTTTACTTTAAAGCAAAAGAATTAGATGAAAATGCACGAGAACAGGATTTCCGTTATGAAAATCCAAAACCGCAGACCAAAGAAGCAGCCATTTTGATGATGGCCGATACTGTAGAGGCAGCGGTGCGTTCTAAGAAAGACGCCACACCGGGGCAGATTGAAGGCTTTATTCGCACCTTGATTAAAGGAAAACTGAATGATGGACAGTTTGATGAATGTGAACTGACATTCCGTGATTTAGACCAGATTGCCGTTGCATTCGCACGGGTTATCAATGGGATTTACCACAAACGTGTGGAATATCCGCCTCAGGCCACACTGATTGCAGAACTAAAACCGGATACTGCTCATATGTTGGAAGCTAAAGCGGAAGAAGCAAATATGGGGAAGGATTCGAATGATATTACCAAGGAAAAACAGGAAGGACAGGATGAAGCATGACAGTATTCATTACCAATGAACAGGATAAAATAGAGATTCCTGCAGAGTGGGAAGAAAAAATTAATCAGGTTGCAGCCATTTGCTTGAGAGAAGAACAGCTGCCTGAAGACGTTGAGGTAGATTTGTTGTTTGTAGACAATGAAGCAATTCGCGAAATGAATCTGGAATATCGTGATAAAGACAGTGCGACCGATGTATTGAGTTTTCCAATGTATGAACCGGATGAAGAAATTGACGATGAAGAAGAAGTACTGCTTGGCGACATCGTGATTTCCTTGGAACGTGCACAGGAACAATGCGAAGAATATGGGCATAGTCTGGAACGTGAAGTCATGTATCTTTTGGTACATGGGTTGCTGCATTTAGCAGGATATGACCACATGGAAGAAGAAGATAAAAAGGTAATGCGTGCACAGGAAGAAAAACTGCTTGCGCAGATAGGTGCAATTCGATAAAATATTAATTGTAAATAGTTATGAAAGCCGATGATTGGCATAATTTGATGGAGGTCGATTCTTTTTGGATACGGACAGTAGTCTATTATATGTAGTGATTGCAGTGTTAATTGCATTGTCAGCAATCTTTTCTTCAGCGGAGACAGCATTTATGTCTACCAATCGCATTCGTATGCGTAACTTGCATGAAGATGGGGAAAAGCGTGCAGGGCTTGTGCTTGACATGCTTGAAAAACAAAATAAATTAATTTCTTCTCTGCTTGTTGGGAACAATATTGTAAATATCAGTGCTTCGGCCATTGCCACTAAAATTGCGACGGACATCTTTAACGATGCCGGTGTGGGGATTGCTACAGGGGTTATGACTTTGCTGGTTTTGGTGTTTGGCGAAGTGATTCCGAAAAACTTAGCAGCAGCCCATGCAGAAAGCTGGGCCATGCTGATTGCACCGTTTATTCGTCTGGTAAGTATCATATTGACACCGGTGGTATTTTTGCTGACCAAATTGTCTGATATGGTAGTACGGTTCAGTAAAAAAGACAACGAAGATGTACCGACAATCACAGAGGATGAATTCCGTCTATTGGTAGACGTAGGTCAGGAAGAAGGGGTATTTGACGAATCGGAATCTGAAATGATTAACAGTATCATGGAGTTTGATGAAATCGTGGTAAAAGAAATTATGGTACCGCGTATTGATATTGTGGGGTTAGACGGTGATGATAATGTCAACGAAGCATTGCGTCTCATTATCGATGGCGGTCATTCTCGTATTCCGGTATATGAAGACAGCATTGATAATATCATTGGGATTCTGTACGCCAAAGACATTTTTGAACATCTGCACGAAGATTTTGACAAGCTGCAGGTAAAAACCCTGATTCGTGATGCGTATTATATTCCGGAAACCAAAAAAGTGGATGACCTTTTAGAAGAATTGCGTATGAAAAAAGTACACATGGCGATTATTCTGGATGAATATGGTGGCACAAGCGGTCTGGTTACCATTGAAGACTTGCTGGAAGAAATCATTGGTGATATTCAGGATGAATACGATGTGGAAGAAGATTTGATCGTAATGCATAGCGATACTGTGATGATCGCCGATGCCCGTACACCGATTCATGATGTAGAAGAAGCATTCGATGTAGAACTGGATGAAGAAATTCTGGACGACAGTGAAGCAGATACCATTGGCGGTATTGCATTTGAGCATTTAGGCGGGATTCCAACCAAAGGTGATGAAGTTACTGTGGATCGATTCCACATTCGTGTGGTGGATGTACAGGGTCGTCGTATTGCCAAAGTAGAAGTAACTTTGCTTCCTCCAAATGAACAGGATGATGATGACGATGACAAATAGTCAAACTACTTGGGATGTGCTCATTGATGCTGCGTGGCAGGCAAGAGAACACGCCTACGCGCCTTATTCGGGGTTTCGGGTAGGTGCCGCTGTACAATGTGCAGATGGCAGTATCTATGGTGGATGCAATATAGAAAACGTAAGCTATGGACTTACCAATTGCGCAGAACGCACCGCCATGTTTCAGGCTGTTGCCAATGGTGCAAAGGAATTTCACCGTATGGTGATTTGCGCTGATACCCCAGAGCCTATTGCACCTTGTGGTGCTTGCAGACAGGTCATGGTGGAGTTGGCTCCGCAAATGGAAGTGTTGTTAATCAATAAAGAAGGCAAGCAGATTTTCACAACAGTAGAAAAATTGATGCCATATAGTTTTAGCGATTTTCCGCAACAAACGGAAAATGATGAAGGAGATGTGTAACATGAAAACAGGTTTTGTCACTTTAGTAGGGCGACCAAATGCAGGGAAATCCACTTTACTGAATCAGATTCTGGATCGCAAGATTGCCATCGTGTCCGATAAGGCACAGACAACCAGACACAGAATCACAGGTGTATTAACCAATGAAACAGGGCAGATTGTATTTTTGGATACACCGGGGATTCACAAACCACGTCACAAACTGGGTGAACGTATGGTGGAAATTGCGCAGAGTTCGTTGTATGATGCCGATGTAGTGTATTATCTGGTAGATGTGAACAATGATTTCGGCCCGGGCGAACAGTACATTTTAAATCAGTTGCAGAAAACAGATGCACCGGTATTTTTGTTGTTAAACAAAATTGACCGCATTGAAAAACAGGAAGTGCTGGGCTTGATTGCACAGTGGCAAAGTCGTATGGAATTTGCTGAAATCTTCCCATTGTCTGCATACAAAGGTGACAACGTAGAGGCTTTGGTAGAAACTACGTTCAAATACCTGGAGGAAGGTCCGCAGTTTTATCCGGCAGACTCTGTTACCGACCAGCCGGAAGAAGTAGTCATTGCTGAACTGATTCGTGAACAGATCTTACAATCTACCCGTGATGAAGTGCCGCACAGCATTGCGGTTATTGTAGAGCAGATGAAATTGCAGGATGACGGCAAAATCTATGTAGGCGCTACAATCTACGTAGAACGTGATAGCCAGAAAGGGATTATCATCGGCAAAGCCGGTACCATGTTACGTAAAATCGGAAGTCGTGCTCGTAGAGAAATTGAATTTCTGTTGGGCGAAAAAGTATATCTGGATTTGTGGGTGAAAGTCAACGAAGACTGGCGTAATAAAGAAACCGCTATCAAATCCTTGTATCTGGAAGACGATGACGACGAATTTTAATCTGTTTAATAGTTCGTTTTAAGTTTGTTCTAAAATTAAAATAACAATGCAGAGGTTTTTGGATTCCTTGTAAGGAATGTCATAGACCTCTGTTTTTTTATGTTGATATGTGATAAAATAAACAAATAACCGTAGTAAAGGAGTGCCTGCAGCGTGGAACCTGAAATCAATCATAAAAAGCAGATTTCTGTCATAGATTGGCTTGTCATATATATAAGTACCGTTGTGTTAGTAAATTTTCTGGTTGATCATCAACTTTATCCTTCTCAATGGATTTCCTCCTTGTTGCCGGGCGGCATGAACGATGTGAATTTGCTGTTTGTGCATGAAATCTTACAATGTGGATTGATAGTAGGCGGCGTATTACTGTTTTTGCATATACGAGGCACAAGCATACAGCAGATTGGCTGGCAGGCGCCTCAGAACGCACAGAATTACGTGAGAGCCATTGTATATGGTGTATTGACTTGTTCCCTTATGCTGATGTTATCGGCATTTTTAACGCAAATATTTCCGCAATGGGCCGCTACCCAAAATGTGGTGTCTACTGCATTGCAGGTGGATACTGCTTGGGGGATATTAGCAGCGTTCTTATCGGTAGGGGTTATGGCGCCCTTGTGCGAAGAATTATTGTTTCGCGGATATTTGTTTCATGCGGTAAATCAAAAATACGGTACATGGCCAAGCGTCATAATCACGTCGTTTATATTTGCAGCTATTCATGGACAATGGTTTCAATTGCTGCCGTTATTTATGGCAGGCTTTTTTCTAAATGCATTTTACCTGCATAGTCGTTCTTTGATCGCAACAGTGTTCATGCACAGTGCATGGAATACATTTAGCCTATATTTGATTGTATCTTTAAATATTTATGTATAAACAGACTGTTTATGATAGGTTCCTTGGTTTGATGAATAGATAGAAATGAGGAAGATATATGGAAATCGGAACACAGATTGAATTAGAAATTACAGGGATTTCCCATCAAGGCTATGGCATTGGCCGTATCGATAATTTAGTTGTATTTGTACCCGGTGCAATGCTGGGCGAAGTAGTGTTGGCAGAGGTAACAGAATATAAAAAGAAAATGGTGACAGCACAGCTGTTATCCGTTGTTAGCCCATCTGCAGACCGAATCGCACCGCAGTGTGTACAGAGTGAACGTTGTGGCGGTTGTGAATTGCAGCATTGTAATGCAAAATATCAGCTAAAAGCTAAACGGCAAATTGTACAGGATGCCATCACTCGCTTAGGTCGCGTGGATATAGAAGTAGAGCCTGTATTGGGCATGGAATATCCATGGCAGTATCGCAATAAAGGAATTTTCCATGCAGATTATTCGGCAGGCAATGTACAGCTGGGGTTTTATGAACAAGGCAGTCATACATTTGTACCGGCGGGAAATTGTATGCTGTTTAGCAATGCTGTGAATGGTCTTGTGACAAAGTTAGAAGAAATGATTCAGAATAGCGGCAAAGCAAATTATATCCATAAAGTCATGATTCGTGAAAGCCGTTTGAATGGCGAATTGATGGTGGTATTTGTGACCGAGGATACCGCATGGCGTTTGCCTGATTTGACAAAAGCAGTAGCAGCGTATCCGCAGGTAGTATCGGTGTATCATAATCACAACAACAACCCAAAACTGATGCTTGGCAGAAAGTTTAATTTGCTATACGGTAAAGAAACCATCGAAGATACCATTGGTCAGTTTCATTTTCAGATTTCACC
>JAFNVD010000055.1 GCA_017383785.1 Peptococcaceae bacterium
AACCATCTGTCAATTTCATAATGTTGGCTTTGTGAATGGCCGTTACTTTCCGTTTGCCCATTTTTTCTGCATAGTCAAAAGCATATTTTACGATACGATCACTGGCATGTTTGGTGATAACTTTCGTAGCCTCTGCTCTGCCCTCATCTATCTGTTTCTCGATACCAATATATAGCCCCTCTGTATTTTCTCGTACAATGGTCAAATCAATATTTTGGTACAGCGATTTCACACCTTCAAAGGAACGGAGCGGCCGCAAATTTACATACAAATCTAAGCGCTTGCGAATCTCTACATTCACACTGCGAAACCCTTTTCCGATTGGAGTAGCTGTAGGCCCTTTGAGTGCCGCACCATTGCGAGCAATACTGTCAAGCACCGCATCATCAATTGGTTTTCCGTATTTATCGCAAGCCTCTGCCCCTGCTTCTTGCACATCCCAGTCTACATTGGCACCACTTGCCTCTACAATTGCTTTGGCGGAGGCAATTACCTCTTTGCCGATGCCATCACCGTAGATTAATGTAATTGTTTGCATACTGTCATCTCCTAAAATAATTCTGACCTACGGTCAGCGGTGCGCTGTAGACAGCGCACCCTACAATACATATTATTTATTTTTCATTTTTAATTGATGTTAACAGGCCACCGCCTAGCAGCAATGTTTCCTGTCTTTCGCCCAAATCAATATTTAACGCTATTTCTGCACCGGTGGTTTTATTCATCATTACCACATGTCCTGTCTTAATCTGTGCAATTAGATTGTCAAATGCCAATTCATCACCTTCATGGATGTTGTCATAATCAGCACCATCGGCAAAGGTCAACGGGATAATCCCATTATTCACTAGATTTTGCTTGTGAATACGAGCAAAGGATTTGGCTACTACTGCTTTTACACCCAAATACAGTGGAGCTAATGCTGCATGCTCACGGCTGGAACCTTGCCCGTAGTTTTCGCCGGCTACGATGATGCCGCCACCATTGGCTTTTGCTTTGGCAGGAAATTCTGCATCGCTCGGTGTCAAACAATAATCTGCTAAATGCGGAATGTTAGAACGATATGGCAGCAGTGAAGCATTCGAAGGCATGATATGATCTGTAGTAATATTATCTTCCAATACGGTCAGAACTTTTGCACAGAATGCATCCTGTACAGGTACTGCTACCGGCACTCCTTTGATATTTGGCCCTTTTACCAATGTTGTTTTGCCAATATACTCTTCATTAGGCGCAATAAGCAGATTATCGTCGATCTCAAACTGTTCAGGGACCTTTGCCTCAGCAAATGTCTCTATCCCACTTGGGTCAGCAATTACACCGGCAATGGCAGATGCAATGGCAGTTTCCGGACTTACCAAGTATACATCGGCAGATTTGGTGCCGCTTCGTCCATAAAAATTACGATTAAACGTACGCAAGGACTTACCATTGTTGCATGGCGCCTGCCCCATACCAATACATGGTCCACAACCACATTCCAGTACACGGGCACCGGCCTCTAAAAAGATAGACAGCAGCCCATCATCAGCCAGGCGTTTCAGGATCTGACGAGACCCCGGGGAAATTACCAAAGAAATATTTTCGTTTACTTTCTTACCTTTTAACAACATAGCACATTTGGCCAAATCCAGATAAGACGAATTGGTACAGCTGCCAATCGCCACTTGATGAATAGACTCTCCCGCCAATTGGCTCACCGGCACTACATTATCTGGGCTATGAGGGCAAGCCGCTAATGGTACTAATGTATCTAAATTCACATGAATGGTTTTGCTATATACCGCATTTTCATCGGCAGATAATGGCTGATAGGCATCAGCTCTGCCCATGGATGCCAAAAATGCCTGTGTAATGTCATCACTTGGGAAGATAGAAGTAGTAGCACCTAATTCAGCACCCATATTGGTGATAGTTGCACGTTCTGGTACACTTAAAGTTTTTACACCATCGCCGGTGTATTCATAAACTTTATTAACCCCGCCTTTTACGGTTTCCTGCTGTAATACATAGAGAATCACATCTTTAGCTGATACCCCTGCACGTAATTTTCCACTCAAACGCACCTCAATGACTTCCGGCATCTGAATATAATAACTGCGCCCCGCCATGGCTGCGGCCACATCCACACCGCCTGCGCCAATCGCCAGCATGCCTAAACCACCGGCAGTAGGTGTATGGCTGTCAGAGCCGATTAAGGTATCGCCCGGCACACCAAACCGTTCCAAATGTACTTGGTGGCAAATACCATTGCCCGGTTTAGAAAACCAGATTCCGTAATTTTTTGCGGCACTCTGAATAAATAAATGGTCATCAAAGTTTTCAGGTCCTGCCTGCAGCATATTATGGTCAATATATGCTACGGATAGTTTAGTCTTTACACGGTCAATCTCCATTGCTTCCAACTCTAAATATGCCATGGTACCGGTAGAGTCCTGCGTTAAAGTCTGATCAATATGAATCCCTATCTCGGTTCCTGCTATCATTTCACCATCAGTCATATGTGCTGCAATAATTTTTTCTGTTAAATTTGCCACATTCGTCACATCCTTTTTATCTTCACTTGCATTGTAATGTATGAAAATGCATACAATATACAAAAGCCATTATACAAAGATAGCGCCGAGAACACAGAACCACTCATGTTCTCGACGCTACTTCGATTGTGTTTATTATAAATGATTTTGCGACGTTTCACAAGGCATATACGGTATAAATACTGTATACATGTTTCTTGTTCGCTCCCCTTAAAAGATTGTCTTGATAATATCCATCCCTGCAATAATAGTACCTAGGCTGCTGCCCAAGTTGGCCATAATTACAATCAGCAAAGTACGAATAAAACGGTTGTGGAAACAGCCTTTTATGCTAAAAATATCAGTGGAAATATTACTCACATCTTCTACTTTTGGTTTGCGTATATGTGCTTCCATCAGCCCTGCAAACCAACCGCAGGCCAACATTGGATTGAGAGACGATATTGGTGCTACCACAAAGGCAGTAATAATGCTGAGCGGATGCCCCAACATCAATGCTGTAAACAGCGCTGCCAGACTGCCATTCCACAAAATCCAGCTAGATACCATATCAATCCCGGTATCAATATTCTGCAAAAAACCCCACGCAATCAACAATACAATGGCTACAGGAATACCCCAGCCAATCATTTTTCCTAATTTTCCGGCAGGAGGCACGTTGCTGATTTCCTCCATATCCTGTTCTTTAAAGATTTCTTCGGTAACACCGGCTACATGGGCACCACCCAGTACTGCCACCACTTTTTCACCCGGTGCGTTCTTGATTTTATTGGCCAAATACTGGTCGCGTTCATGCAGCAGAATATCGCCTACTTTTGGGAACTCTTCCTGCATATTTTCCATGGCTGCTTCCAGCATATCTTTTTCAAGCATCTTGCTGATTTCTTCGTCAGTGATTTCACTCTGTTCATCATCGTCCAGTGCGAAGAATAGGTTTAGCAGTAAGTCAAACTTTTCTTTTAAATTCATCTTACGCCAGATGCGCATAAATGTAGTCTGAATATTACGGTCGGCCAATACTAGATTTGCACCGATTTCCTCCGCAGACTGAATACCCTGCACCATTTCCTGCCCAACATTGGTATCCAGTTGTTTCGCTAACTTTTTCTGATAAGAACTCAATACCAAATTGGCCAGCATAAATCCTACTTTGCCATCTTTGATGACCTGTACCAAATCGGTTTCGGACCAGGCTTTCGGATTTTTCATATTATTATAACGATCTTCGTCCAGTTCTACACAAATACTGTCCGGCTGTTCACGATCAATGACTTCCTTTACCAACTCAGCACTTGCTTTAGATACGTGTGCTGTGGCAATCAGGATTAATTCTTTTTCGTTATATTTCACACGGGTGATATGTTCTTCCGTTGTCATGTATTTCCCTCTTTTCGCATTTCGTATGCAACATACGTAAAGTTTATTATAATCCTTTTCATCATTTCCTGCAACAAAAAAACTGAAGCAATAGATACCTATCGCTTCAGTCAAAGCTATCTTTTTATATTGTGTTACTTATATAATGTTACGCTTCCGCTTCAGCCTCAGCATCTGCCAATGTGGTACCGGACACTTTCTTCTCAAACATGTTCATCAACAGAGGAGAGAAAATACCCACTATGCACAGTGCAATCAGTACCAGACATACCGGAGAACCAACCAGAACACTCAAGTCACCCTGAGAAGCACGTAATGCATTGCGCAGACCTTTTTCACCGATTGGCCCTAAAATCAGCGCCAATACCACTGCAGCAGTGTTGAGGTCAAATTTACGCATCGCATAGCCCAGTAAGCCAAAGATAAACATTACGATAACATCATTAAAGTTTCTATGGATTGCATAGGACCCTACTACGCACAATACTGTAACACAAGGAATCAAGATTGCATCAGACAGACGAGAAATCTGTGCGAACGCACGACACCCCAGCATACCGATTGCCAGCATTGCAAACTGCACCAGTACAAAACCCGCAAAGAAAGTATAGGTCATCCCTGCGTGGGTAGTAAACAATTCAGGACCAGGCTGTAAACCTTGGATAATCAAGCCACCCATCAGAACTGCTGTTACAGATTCCCCCGGAATCCCTAATGTTAATGTAGGAATCAAAGAACCACCGGTAACGGCATTATTAGCAGCTTCAGACCCGGCTACCCCTTCGATTGCACCTTTCCCAAACTGTTCTTTGTTTTTGGAGAAAGATTTTGCGTTATTATACCCCATAAAGCAAGCAATAGAAGCACCTGCCCCAGGCAGAATCCCAACAATATTACCAATCAGCCAGGAACGAATAATCGTAGGACGAATCATCTTGCGTTCTTCTTTGGTCAACGCAATTTTATCAGTAAATTTCGCCGCTTTGGCACGTTCTACAATTTTTTTCTCAGCTAAAATAAATACCTGAGACATAGAGAACAAACCAATCAACGCACAAGTTACATTAACACCTTCTGCTAAGAATGCATGGCCAAACATAAAACGCTGCGTACCGGTAATTGGGTCCAGACCAATGGTAGAAATCAACAGACCCAAGGCACCAGACATCAAACCTTTGATCAAGGATTTGCTCGCTACCCCGGCAATAACAGTCAAACCAAACAAGCTCAGCCAGAAATATTCGGCGGACATAAATTTCAGTGCCAACTGTGCCAACAGCGGAGCAAAGAAGTACAGAGAAATACAGCTTAACAACCCGCCCCAGAAAGAACTCCAGCAAGCAGTTGCCAATGCTTTCCCTGCTTTGCCCTGTAAGGTCATCTGATAGCCTTCAATAGCTGTCGCTGCAGAAGCCGGAGTACCCGGTGTATGAATCAGAATCGCGGAAATAGAACCACCAAAAATTGCACCGCAATAAATGGCACCCAGCACAATCAAGCCTGTTTCAGGCTCCATAGTAAAGGTCAATGGCAGCATCAATGCAACACCCATTGCCGCAGACAAACCAGGCAAGCAACCGATAATAATCCCCAGTGTTACACCAAAAATCATCATCAATAAATTCATCGGGAGCAAGGCATTTGCAAACCCAGCCGCCATCAACTGTAAAGTTTCAAACATCTTGTCCCCCCCTTAGAATAACAGCCCAGCAGGCAATTTTACACCCAGGAACTGTACAAATGCGAAATATACCAATAAGTTAATTGCTACCACAGCAATCAAAGTATGCACCTTTGGCACACCCAGAAAGGTCAGCGCTGCAAGCATAAATACAATGGTAGCGACAAAAAAGCCTAAAAACTTCATCAACAAAAGATATACAATAACCATTGCCAAGCATACAAAGAACTGTACAATCTGGAATCCGTCAAATACTTTGTCTACACCGCTTTCTACACCATGTTTTTTTGCATTCATAAGCATCTGCAATAAATACAGTGTAGTCAACCCAAACAGCAATACGATAGTAAATCTCGGATAAGTCTGGCTATTGGCTTGTAACTGCAGCATATGTACATAGAAGAATGCACAGATGGCATACATGAATACCACAACACCAATATCCGTTTTCTTCATCTTCAAGTATATCGCCCTCCTTCACCATCTATCACAAAAAAGAAGGGCAGTGGCACTGCCCTTCTCTTATTTTACTCAAAAATATCGCAAAATTTGTTAAACGATTCTGATTATTCGTACCAGAAACCGTCGCTCAAACCTTCTGTAAATGCCTGCTGTGCAGCCATCAGTTTTGCTGTATCTTCAGCACTCTGATAGTCTGTTGCAAAGCTAGAAGCATCTTCTAAGTATGCTGCATCTTCCATAGCCTGTTTGAATGCATTTTCATAGAATGCAACTACTTCAGCAGATACGCCTGCAGGAGCAGCAACCAGACGAGAAGAACCTAACCACTGGTCATAGTAGCCCAGTTCGCCTAATGTTGGAACGTCCGGATATTCAGCTAAACGTTCTGCAGAGAAGCTTGCCAGTACACGTACTTCAGACTGCATACCGGAGATATCAGCTACTTTTACTACGCAGAAGTCAGATTCGCCACCACGTAAGGACAGCAATTCGTCTGCTGTGTTACCCTGTGGCAGGTCAATGTAAGTGAAGCCGGCGGAGTTCGCAAATGCCTGTGCACCAATGTGGTTGGAAGCCTGAGCACCGTTGGTGGATGCAACCAGTTTGCCATCGTTTGCTTTACCGTAAGCAACTAAATCTTCCAGTGTTTCGAATCTGCTGTCATCAGCACGAACAACTACGATAGATGTTTCTGTTACGTGGTTGCAGATTGCAGTAAAATCATCAATTGTGTAGGTACCTAAACCTTTTACGATGGAGCTGTTGAAGTTAGGCAGGTTGATAAAACCGATTGTCATACCATCTGCTTCAGCTTCTGCTAATTTGGACCAGCCGATAGAACCGGAACCACCGTCTACGTTTTCAATAACGATTGTCTGACCGATGTATTTTTCAGCATGCTGAGCCAAAATACGAGCTGTCAGGTCTGTACCGTTACCAGCTTTGTAAGATACGATCATGGTTACAGGACCATCTGGTTTCCAAGCTTCGCCCTGACCGCCCTGATTTGCGTCTTTGTTGCCGCCGCCACAAGCGCACAGCATAAACATCATGGACACAATCAGTAATAATGCAATTTTCTTTTTCATGTGAGTTTCCCTCCTAATTTTTCGCCTATTGAAAGGCTATGATTACATGTTTCCATTATAAAATGAAGTGCAAATTATGTCAATATCCCTCAGCTTTCTTATGCATTTTGCTTTATAGATATTGCTATATAAAAACCCATATACAGAAAAAAGGCACTGACCGCAGTCAGTGCCTTGTATACGTTATGTTAGCCCAGCACAGCTAAGATAAATGTCAGTACCATGAATGCTACTGCAAATACTTTAGACCATGTTGCAAATTTGTCATCCATACCTTTTTTACCGAAAAAGGTTTCTGCACCACCAGTGATGGCACCGGATAAACCAGCACTTTTACCGGACTGCAGTAAAACGGTAGCGATTAAACCTAAGCAAGCGATAACCTGCAGAACTGTTAACAGAATTGTCACTGTAAAATCCCCTTTCACCAATTTCTACTCAATACGCCTATTCTAGCAGAAGAGCAGAAAAAAAGCAATGAAAAATTTCAGTTTTCTCTGACAGTTTATTTTTTCAGATTATAAAAGCTTTTAATGCCGTTGTATACAGCCACTTCATCCAGTTCTTCTTCGATGCGCAAGAGCTGGTTGTATTTCGCTACACGGTCACTTCTGGATGGAGCACCGGTTTTAATCTGACCGGCATTGGTAGCTACAGCGATATCAGCGATGGTAGCATCTTCTGTTTCACCGGAACGATGAGAGATAACTGCTGTATAACCAGCCTGTTTTGCCATTTCTACAGCTTCTAATGTTTCGGTCAGTGTACCGATCTGGTTTACTTTTACCAGAATAGAGTTTGCTGTATCCTGTGCAATCCCTTTGCTCAGACGACGGGTGTTTGTTACAAACAGGTCATCACCAACCAGCTGTACTTTGCCGCCCAAACGTTCGGTCATCATTTTCCAGCCTTCCCAGTCTTCTTCTGCCAGACCATCTTCGATGGAGATAACAGGATATTTGCTGCACAATTCTTCATAGAAATCTACCATTTCAGAAGCTGTTTTCTGTACACCTTCGCCTGCTAAATCATAAATACCGTCATGATACAGTTCGGTGGAAGCTACGTCTAATGCTAAATATACATCTTTACCAGGTACATAGCCTGCAGCTTCGATTGCTTCTACGATGATAGCCAGTGCTTCTTCGTTAGAACCTAAGTTTGGAGCAAAACCGCCTTCATCACCTACAGCAGTGTTGTAGCCTTTGCTGTTCAGTACTTTTTTCAGGCTGTGGAATACTTCTGTACCCATACGCAGTGCTTCACTGAATGTAGGCGCGCCCAGAGGCATTACCATAAATTCCTGAATATCTACGTTGTTATCTGCATGTTTCCCACCATTTAAGATATTCATCATTGGGGATGGCAGTACTTTTGCGTTTGCACCGCCGATATAGCGATACAGTGGCAGGCCTGCGGAAGCAGCAGCTGCTTTTGCTACAGCCATAGATACACCTAAGATAGCGTTAGCACCCAGTTTCCCTTTGTTGTCTGTGCCATCTAATTCAATCAGGAAACGGTCGATACCGCTCTGGTCAGCAGCATCCAGACCGATCAGTGCAGGCGCAATCAAAGTGTTTACGTTATCTACTGCATTCAATGTACCTTTTCCCAGATAACGAGCTTTGTCGCCATCACGCAGTTCAACAGCTTCGAATGCACCGGTGGAAGCGCCGGATGGTACAGCCGCACGGCCAAATGCGCCGTCTTCCAAATAAATATCAACTTCTACAGTTGGATTGCCGCGAGAGTCTAAAATTTCTCTTGCATATACATCAGTGATCATGCTCATGAGAGGATTCCTCCTAAAAAATTTATAGTTTTTTATTTAATATTTCCAAGGCACTAGATTTTTGTGTTTGGCAAAACGGAAAACAACTCAGCCAAACACAGAAAGGTATGCCTAAATAAGACTGTTGCCTGTCATATCAGCAGGTTTCTCAATCCCCAATAACTTCAGCACTGTCGGTGCTACATCCTGGAGCGAACCGTCTTTTGCTTGATATGCTTTTTCAGATACTACAACAAATGGTACCGGGTTAGCAGTATGGGCAGTATGCGGTGTCCCTTTTACAGGATCCACCATCTGCTCTGCATTCCCATGGTCGGCGGTAATCAAGAGAACGCCGCCGGCTGCAAGTACAGCATCAGCCACTTCACCAACACAAGCATCTACAGTTTCAACTGCTTTTTGTGCTGCTTCCGGAATACCGGTATGACCAACCATGTCCGTATTGGCGAAGTTGACCAACAGGAACGGATAGTCACCGTTCTGAATGGTTTGCACCAAATTTTCCTTTACTGCAATGGCACTCATTTCCGGCTGCAAATCATATGTTGCTACTTTTGGAGATGGTACCAAAAGTCTATCTTCCATTGGGTTTGGATCTTCCACACCGCCATTAAAGAAGAATGTTACATGGGCATATTTTTCTGTCTCTGCTACACGGAACTGCTTAATATTGTTTGCAGCTAATACCTGCCCCAATGTATTATGCAAATCCTGTGGCGGGAATGCCACTGTAACATCTAATCCTTCTTCATACTGAGTCATGGCAACATAGTTGACGCCCAGATACTCACGGCCGAAGCCATCAAACTCTTTATTTACAAAAGCTTTTGTGATTTCACGGGCACGGTCGCCACGGAAGTTGAAGAAAATCACACCATCACCGGCACCAATCATACCGGTTGGCTGCCCATTTGTCTGTACCACTGTCGGTAATACAAACTCATCGGTTTCACCTTTGGCATAAGACTGCTCTACCGCTTTTGCAGCACTTTCTGCCGTCTCACCGATGCCTTGTGTCATTGCCAAATATGCCTTTTCAACACGTTCCCAGCGATTGTCACGGTCCATAGCATAATAGCGCCCGGACACCGTAGCAATTTTACCTACACCAAGTTCACTGAGTTTGTCTTCCAGTTCCTGTACAAAGCCCAAACCGGTAGATGGCCCAACATCACGGCCGTCTAAAAAGCAATGTACATATACTTGCGGTACATTTTTATCACGAGCCAGTTCTAGTAGACCATATAAATGATCACTATGACTGTGTACACCACCCGGAGATACCAAGCCCATCAAATGTAATGGTTTGCCTGATGCAATACAGCCATCCATCACCTGCTGAAAAGCTGCATTTTCCTGCAAAGTATGTTCCCGCACCGCTTTATTGATACGAGTCAATTCTTGATACACCACTCTGCCCGCACCCAAATTCAGATGCCCTACTTCCGAGTTGCCCTGCTGCCCATCCGGAAGCCCTACCGCTTCTCCGGAGCACAGCAATTGGCTATGTGCATATTGGCTAAGCAGCTTGTCCATATTTGGAGTGCTGCTCTGGGCAATGGCATTGCCCTCTGTTTGTTTGCTGATGCCCCAGCCATCTAGAATCATCAGCACAACAGGTTGTTGTTTATCCACAACAATACCTCCTAACGATTTTCATCGCCTCATTAATTTCTATAGTAATTATTTTGTCTGTTATTTCTGATAATTTACCAGCTGTGCAAAACTGTCCGGTTTGAGACTTGCGCCCCCTACCAGTGCACCGTCAATATCAGGCTGCG
>JAFNVD010000056.1 GCA_017383785.1 Peptococcaceae bacterium
AGTCCATACTTGGTGCTGCCCTACATCCGTAGTCACGATGGTTTTGCTCTGATCTACCATACTTGCAACCAGCTGCATGGTCCAAGGCACATTCAAGTTGTCGGACATTGGAATCGCAATCTGCGGATACAGTACTTCACACACCTGTACATCATTTCGTTTCTGCAGCTGCTCTATTAAGTCGGTCAATACAACTTTTACATCACCAACGATTGGGATGTCAATCTCTACATTTTTGCCGATTTCGGCAGGGTCTACATCCACATGGATAATTTCTGCGTTAGGTGCAAATTTGCCCGGTACACTAATCACACGGTCATCAAAGCGCATCCCTAGCGCTAGGAAGCAGTCACAATCCTGTACTGCCAGGTTGGCACCTTCATTGCCATAGGTACCTAACATACCCAAAAACCGTTCTTCCTCTGCCGGATATCCGGATAAACCCATCATAGTGGCTACCACTGTGGCATTTTTCATATTTGCCAGTTTCATTACTTCTGCAGTAGCACCGGCAGATACCACACCGCCGCCTACGCAAATCACCATCTTTTTGGCATCTTTGATCGACTGTACGGCACGCTTGATCATACCCATATGGCCGGACACCGTTGGCTTGTAGCTGCGAATATCTACGTTTTTCACCGGAACATATTCTATGACTTCCTGTGTCACATCACGCGGAATGTCAATCAGCACCGGCCCCGGACGGCCTGTACTTGCGATATAAAAGGCTTCGGCAATAATACGCGGCAAGTCCTCAACCTTCTGCACCAGATAATTGTGCTTGGTAATCGGTGATGTAATACCGGTAATGTCAATTTCCTGAAAGGCATCGGTACCAATCATCGAACGCGGCACCTGCCCTGTAATGGCTACCATTGGCACAGAATCCATATATGCAGTGGCAATACCGGTTACCAAATTGGTAGCACCCGGCCCTGAAGTGGCCAAGCATACACCGACTTTACCGGTAGCACGGGCATAGCCGCTGGCTGCATGGGCACCGCCCTGCTCGTTGCGTACCAGTACATGATGAATATCACTTTCTTTTAATGCATCATAAATTTCTAATACAGCACCGCCGGGATACCCGAAGATGGTATCTACCCCCTGCTCCCGGAGTGCGCGGATAACGATTTGTGCGCCATTCAGCTGCATTGCATTCACCTCAATCTCGTTGTTCTTCGTTGTTCTCAGTTATTTTTCATCTGTCTATGCTGCAGCTTTCAGCGACACAGCTTTATTTCTGCAGCCAAGGCATCTGGTCACGCAGTTCTTTCCCCACTTTTTCAATCTGATGATCTGCTACAATGGCACGCATACGATTGAAGGATGGACGACCTGCCTGGTTTTCCAGAATCCAGTTTTTCGCGAATACGCCTGTCTGAATATCGTTCAGGATACGTTTCATTTCTTTTTTGGTATCTTCAGTGATTACACGAGGACCGCTTACGTAGTCACCGTATTCTGCTGTATCACTGATGGAATAGTGCATGTATTCCAAGCCGCCTACATACATCAGGTCTACAATCAGTTTCAATTCGTGGAAGCATTCAAAGTAAGCGCTTTCCGGCTGATAGCCTGCTTCTACCAGAGTTTCAAAGCCTGCCTGTACTAACGCACTGATGCCACCGCACAGAATCGCCTGTTCACCGAACAAGTCTGTTTCTGTCTCTTCTTTGAATGTGGTTTCCAGAACACCGGCTTTGGTACAGCCAACCGCTCTGGCAAACGCCAATGCTACGTTTTTGCAGTTGCCGGTAGCATCCTGCTCTACCGCTACTAAGCCAGGTACACCTGTACCCTGCTGTACTGCTTTACGGAAGCTGTGACCCGGAGATTTTGGCGCTACCATAAATACGTCTACATCTGCAGGAGGCACAATCTGTTTGAAGTGAATGTTGAAGCCATGAGAGAAGCTCAGCGCTTTGCCTGCTGTCATATATGGTGCAATGTCTCTGTTGTATACTTCTGCCTGTTTTTCATCCGGAATCAGCACGTGGATGACATCTGCCGCTTTTGCTGCATCAGCAACGGTCATTACCTGCAGACCATCATCCTCTGCTTTCGCCCAAGATTTGCTGCCTTCACGCAGACCAACCACTACTTTCATACCGGCATCACGCAAGTTCTGCGCCTGTGCATGCCCCTGGCTGCCATAGCCGATAACCGCAATTGTTTTCCCATTTAAATATTCTAAATTTGCATCCTGATCATAATACATAACTGCCATAATAAGTTCCTCCTAAAATAATAAATCTCAAAATTTCAGTTTCACATAAATAAGGCACCAATACAAAGGCGCCGTGATTTTTGTGTCTGACTAGGCGGCTTGCAAATTTGCGCAGTGCGGCGTACAAACAGTACGTAAGCAAGCAAATTTGCAAACAACAACGTCAGACGCAAAAAGAGCAAGCCTTATTTTTCTTTTGGACTGCGTACCATCGCCGACACACCAGTCTTAACAATTTCCTGAATCCCGAACGGCTGCAAGGATTTCACGATTGCTTCAATTTTGTCCTCATCACCGGTGGCTTCAATAATCATAGAACGACGACCGATGTCGATGATTCTTGCACGGAAAATATCCATAATCTGAATAATTTCTGCTCTGGTTTCATGATCTGCCGCTACTCTCACCAATAACAGCTGACGGCTTACAATATCGTCATTGGTCAAGTCATTGACTTTGATGACATCTACCAGCTTGTGCAGCTGTTTGGTTACCTGTTCAATAATTTTTTCATCACCATCTACCACAATGGTCATACGAGAAACGGTTTTGTCTTCGGTATCACTTACTACCAGACTTTCAATATTGTACCCTCTTCTGGAGAACAGATTGGATACTTTCGCCAGTACGCCCGGATTATTTTCTACTAATACAGCCAGTTTGTGCTTCATATCTCTACTCCCCCACCAAAATATCGTCTAAACCTTTGCCTGCCGGTACCATTGGATATACATCGGCATTGGCATCAATACGGAAATCAATGAGCCAGCCTTCTTTGCTGGTCAGTACTTCTGCCAGTGTTTCGTTGCACTGTTCCATGGTATCGATGCGCATATAGTTGATATCATATGCATCTGCCAGTTTGGCCCAATCCGGAGCACTGTCCAGGATGGTTGCAGAATAGTTTTCGTTATAGAAGAACTTCTGCCACTGATGTACCATACCCAAAAAGCCATTGTTCATCAAGCAGATTTTTAACGGCAATTTATATTTTTTTACGATTGCCAGCTCTTGCAGATTCATCTGGAAGCTGCCATCACCGGTAATCAGAATCACATTTTTGTCCGGATTGCCGAACTGTGTGCCAATGGCTGCCGGCAAACCAAAGCCCATGGTGCCCAAACCGCCGGAAGTAATAAATTTGCGCGGTCCTTTGGTATTGAGGAACAACGCCGCCCACATCTGATGCTGACCAACGTCTGTCGCAACGATTGTTTCGTCGTCAACACATTGATCAATAAACGCAAAGGTTTCTTTCGGAGGCAATACACTGCCGACCGGAGATTGCACTTCGTAACGGTTTGCATTTACTTCCTCCACCCAATCTGCATGATTGCACTGCTGCAGCTGCTCATATAATGCTTCCAGGAAATCGATACTGTCTGCTACCAGCGGGAAGTCTGTCACAACGTTTTTGCCAATTTCTGCAGGGTCAATATCTACATGCACAATATGTTTGGCATTTGGGGCAAATTTGCTAATGTCACTGGTAACACGGTCGTCAAAACGCATCCCTACTGCTACCAGGCAATCACAATGCTGTACCACATAGTTGGCTTCTACAGTGCCATGCATCCCCGGCATACCTACGCTGTATTTGCTGTCGCTTGGGAACACACCGCGCGCCATCAACGTAGTGGCTACCGGCATATCTGCTTTTTGTGCAAGATTTACCAGCAATGTGCTGTCGGCAATGCGGTTGTTGACACCACCGCCAACTACCAGCATTGGCCGTTCTGCCTGTTTGATATATTCTGCTACTTTTTTCACCTGTTCTTTGTTTACCTGACATGGTTTGTATTTGTTTAAGATACGGCCACGCACGGTACCTTTGTTGTATGGAATATCCACATTCTGTACAAATACATCCTTCGGAATATCGATTACGACAGGCCCCGGACGACCGGATTGCGCTACAAAGAATGCTTCTTCGATAATATCCGGCAGCTGTGCTGCGTCAGTAACGGAATAGGTATGTTTACTAATGGACTGACATACAGAAGTCATATGAGCTTCCTGGAAGCCATCGGTACCCAAAAGCTCTTTCACTACCTGCCCCATGATACACACCATTGGAATGGAGTCCATATTGGCAGTTGCAATCCCGGTAACTAAGTTGGTAGCACCCGGACCGGATGTAGCGAAGCATACACCGACTTTTCCGGTAGAACGGGCATAGCCGTCAGCCGCATGGGCTGCGCCTTGTTCGTGACGTACCAGCACATGATGAATATTCGGGAATTCTTTCAGTCTGTCATATAGCGGAATCACTACCCCGCCCGGCAAACCAAACACGGTATCTACACCATGCAGTTCTAAACAATGTAATAAGATATCAGCACCTAACACTGATTCAAGCACCTCCTATATGATGAAACACAGTCATAGCCGTGTTACGTCTCTGTTGTATCTTAGAATCAAAAATATTTTTGTGTTATATTACAAAAGTATCGCTATCTAGTATACTTGTTTCTCCCTGAAAAATCAACATATTTACGATTGTATACAATATTCAGTAAAAATACATCTTAACACAAAAAAGCAGCCTCCCTCTCACGGAATGCTGCTTTCATGATTTTCCTATGCACTTCATAAATCTCTTTTCCATTACCATGTGTATTCTTCTATCGGCACGATATCATCCGGCCCCAAAGCATCTATAATAGCTCTGGCACGTTCTTCATCATCTTGATGAATATAAATATAGTATTCTGCCAACGGACGTTTCAACAAAGTTTGTGTGTTATTGTCAAATGTATTTTCTAACGGCACTTGACGACTTTGTACCTTAATCCCTTGTTCTTGCAGTTTCACACGCACTAACATATAATAGTCAAACGATGTTGTCTCCAAAAGCTCGACACGATTCCATGCAAACATACCTAGTCCTCCTTATCTATATACTAAAAATAATTTATGGTATTATCATAACAGATGGAGAACAAGATTGCAAACTTTTTTTGATATATAAAATAAAATTTATTTGTTAGCCAACAACCGTTGGTTACAAAGAAATGTTGTAATACTTGAGAGGGAAAAGTACATAAAACGGCCAACAAATGATTCTGCAAACCCTCATTCCATTGACACTGCAGAAAGCATTTATTGGCCGTTATAGTTACATCATATTGCCTAATAATATCGTACCCTTTTAGATATTCTTTCGTTGGCCTTTGCCTGTTTTGCGTCTGTACAGCAGTACCAAAAATGCACCCAATAACAAGCACAGG
>JAFNVD010000057.1 GCA_017383785.1 Peptococcaceae bacterium
GGAAGTAGCGAATACTTTCCCTAACAGACCCATGATTGTTACAATCTGACCAGCGTATGCAATGTTAGCAAATGTACCTGCAACATAAACCGGCAGGAATGGAATGATAATGGTATTCAGTACTTTCAGAATGATAGCCTGGAATTCTGTAAAGAAACCATACAGTACTTCGCCTTTACCTTGGCTGCGCAGATAAGAAATACCGATACCCATTACAAAAGCAAATACGATAGCAGCAGTTACATCCAGCATTGGAGCCAAAGGAATTGTGAAGTAAGAGCTCAGCATACCGGCACTTGGATCGCCTACTTCGCTTGCCAAATTGCTGCCTAAAATTCTAGGGAACAGATTGGTAGCTACCATGTATGCAATGGAACCTGCTAAAATGGTAGAACCGTAAGCAATACCGGTGGTAATACCTAACAGTTTGCCTGCGCCCTGAGCCAGGTCAGCAATACCGCAAATAACAAAGCTTACGATGATAAATGGAATTACGAATTTCAGGAACAGAGAGAAAATAGAAGATACTGTTACTAAAATACGCACTAAAACTTCAGGTAATACTAACCCGATGATTGCACCGGCAACGATACCGATAATCAACTTGGAAATCAGACCAAGTCCTTTCTTTTCAGTGGACATGAAAAAATCCTCCTTAAAAAATGATATTAAAATAGCTGTGAAACACAACTTGTTCATTATAATACAGTAGATAGAAAAAAGAAAGTGAAATTTTCTGATAATTATCATAATTATGCATGTTAAAAATTTATTTAAGTATGATTTACAAGTAGAATGGTATCTTTATTAGATAAACGTATGTATATCTAATAAAGATTATAATTTAAATGTCTACTGTATAAAAACATAAATTGTGTTTTAGAACACGAATTATATAAATTTGTCTTTCGGTAATGGAATTACATCTATGATTGGTTTGTGAAAAAATATGTCAGTAGTTTATAATTATGCATAGAATGAATATTGGTTGTTTGTGAAAGTATTGCTGAAAGAAAAAAATACTACATCAAAAGAAATTTCATTAATATTTCGGCAATATTGGGCAGATTGTTCTATTTTTTTTGTACAAAATGTGATAGAATGTATCATTGAATGAAAATACTCAAAAGGAAATGACAAAGTTAAGAGGGGGATTTATAATGCATAAATTGGTAGAGGCAATGCGTGTCAAAGAAGGTTCAGTATTCGATTTAACACATCATACATTTTACGAACGTGATTTTACGTTTTTTATTCGTTTGTCAAAATATTTGGGCAGAGTGGTACGATGCGACAAGGCGCGTGCAGAAGAAATAGGTTTGTTATCTCAGCTAATTTATTTATCCTCATTGTTACATGTGTCAATCACTGAGGAAACTAGCGATATGGAGCAATTACGCGCAGAAAAACAAATGCCGGTGCTTTTAGGCGATTTGCTGTATGGAAGATTTATTTCTGAACTTTCCGAAACCGGTAATAGTTCCTACTTACCAATTTATTTGTCTTATTTGAAAGAATTTAATGCAAATAATATAGATAGCTTGGAAGATAGAACGGAATTTGATATGAAAAAAGCAGCATTTCTTTTGATGGTAAAAACAAACGAGGTATTTGCATTGGTTATGGGGCATAATCCATTGGATGTCTTAATGGAGGGTGAACTGTTTTTTGCTGAAGAATGGAATGTATCCAAAGGTGAAAAGGTAACAAACATGGCGCAATTAGAAGCGTTGTTTGATAGATAATTTTGTGCCAGGGGGCAATGGTATGTTGAGTTTCTTAAAAGTTCATGCTGTTAAGAAAAAATTAGAGGAAGTAGAAGCGTATCTAGATCAAGTGCTGCATTTTGAGCATCCGGAGATTCGTGAATTTGCATTGCGTACTTTACACGCAGGCGGTAAGCGGGTACGTCCTTCTTTGACAATTTTAACAGCAAGTATGTTCAAAAACGAAGATAATATTGTTCCGTTGGCTGCGGCTATGGAACTTTTGCATATGGCTTCTTTGATTCATGATGATGTGGTAGATGAAGCAGATACCCGTCGCGGAGCAGCTACTATCAATGTACTGAAATCCAATCGTTATGCCATTCATGTAGGGGATTATATCCTAGCTGAAGCAATTGATATCATTAGTAAACAGCAAAATGCAGATCGATTGCTGGCAATTATGGGTGTACTAAGTGCAGAAATGAGTTTGGGTGAAGTAGAGCAGTTGCGCACCACCTACGATATTCATCAGACAATTGAGGATTATAATTATCGTATCGACCGTAAAACAGCACTGTTGATGGCGACAAGTTGTCAGGCTGCAGCGGTAGCCTCTGGTGCCAGCGATGAAGAAATCGAAAGATTCTATAAAATTGGATATAATTTAGGTATGAATTTTCAGATTGAAGATGATATTCTTGATATGACACAGGATGCAAAAAAACTGGGGAAACCGGCAGGAAGTGACTTGGCACGTGGTATTATGACGTTGCCTACCATTCTTGTGCTGCAGAAAGACTTTGCAGAAAAAACAGAATTGATTCGTTTGATTGAAGAACGATTCCCAAATGGACAGGCAGATGTAGAACGTGCAATTAACATTGTAATTGCACAGAATGGGATTCAAGAAGCAGAAGTATTTGCTGAAAACTATCTAAAAGATGCTGAAAGAGATATTGTAGCATTACCTGAATACCCAATGAAAAAAGTATTATTGGAAGGCGTAGATTTCTTGCGAGGAAGGGCGTTTTAGAATGGCATTTACCTATCCTGTTACACTGAATCTAAATAATCGTCGTTGTACAGTTGTGGGCGGTGGTGAAGTGGCTTTCCGTAAAGTACAATCTCTTTTGGAAGAACAAGCAAATGTGGTTGTAGTAAGTCCTGCATTGTGTGAAGAACTGCAAGATTTATATCAATCCGGTACATTTACATGGATTAATGAAGCTTTTAAAGAGGAATTTTTACAGGATAGCTTTTTGGTAATTGCTGCTACAAACAATCGTGCCATCAATCATCAAGTTTCAGTATGGTGTGAAAATAATCATGTATTGGTAAATGTAGTAGATAGCCGAGACGAGAGCAGTTTTACAGTCAATTCTGCTGTTCGTCGAGGCGATTTGTTAATTGCAATCTCTACAGGAGGAGCAAGTCCTGCTGTATCGAAGGCGATTCGTATGCGTTTAGAAGAAATGTTTGGCGAAGAATATGCAGTCATGCTGGAAATTATGGCAGATGCACGTGAAAAAGCCATGGATAGCATTACAGATGAAAAAAAACGCAGAGCATTTTTGCAGCAATTAGCACAAATGAATTTGCAGGATGTATTAAAAACTGAAAGTAAAGAAGAAGTACAAAAAAGGGTGGAATTATGTCTATCATCTTATTGGGCTTAAACTATAAAAGTGCTCCGGTAGAAATCCGTGAGAAAGTGTCTATGTCCAAATCCAACATCAAACGCAATCTGGAGTTTTTACAACAGATGGAAAGCGTAGATGGGATTGCGGTATTATCTACTTGCAATCGTACGGAGTTTTATATGGATGCTCGGGACGGCAGCAAGGCTGTAAAAGGTTTGATGAAGTTTATCAGCTGGTATAGCAAATGTCCGACGGAATTATTGGAGCAGCATATGTATGTAAAACGTGAGCGGGAAGCAGTAGAACACTTGTTTACCGTTGCCGCTGGACTTGATTCTATGATTTTAGGTGAAAGTCAGATTCAAGGGCAGGTGCAGGATGCATATAATTATGCTTTGGAATACCGTTTATCTAATAATGTAATTAATACACTCTTGATGAGTGCATTGACATTAGGAAAACGTGTACGTACAGAAACCTACATTGACCGTCAGGCTGTATCTATCAGTTCTGCTGCGGTGGAATTGGCTAAGCAGGAATTGGGGACATTAGATGGCAAAACTGTACTGATTATCGGCGCCGGAGATACCAGTGAATTGGCAGCAAGACACTTGGTTAGTAACGGGATTAGCGGTGTAATTGTAGCAAATCGTACTTTCGATAGAGCACAGCGATTGGCAGATGAATTTGGCGGCAAAGCGATTCGTTTAGATGATTTTGGTGATTATCTAGAAAACGCAGACATTGTAATTAGCTGCACTGCATCTCCGAAATATATTATTGAAAAAGATGATATTGCACCTTTGGTACAGAAACGTACCAAACCATTATTCTTTATGGATATTGCAGTGCCAAGAGATATTGATCCTGCAGTCGCAGAATTAGAAAATGTTTTTTTGCATGATATCGATGATATGCAAAATGTTGTGGCACAAAACTTGGAAGGCAGAAAACGTGAAGCAGTAAAAGCAAGAGCCATTGTAACAGAGGAGCTGGAAAACTACTTCTTCTGGTTAGATTCCTTGCTGGTAGTACCAACCATTATCAAACTGCGGGAACAGGCCGAAGAAATCAAACGTCGCGAAGTAGAAAAAGCATTGCGCCGTATTGATGATGTGACACCTAGAGAACAAAAAATTATTGAGCAGTTGGCACATTCTATTGTGAGCCAATGGCTGCACAAACCAATGTACAATTTGCGCTCTATGGCCGGAAATCATGCGGATCGTATTGATTGTTATATGAGAGCCATTGATGATTTGTTTGGCTTAAGTGAAAATGAGGTGAAAGCCGATGAGTAAACGAGTAATCAAAGTAGTGTCCCGTGATAGTGCTTTGGCTATGTGGCAGACTAACTTTGTTGTAGACTCTTTACGCAAAGTAACAGACCAATATGAATTTGAAATTGTATCGCTGAAAACAAAAGGGGACAAGGTATTAGACGTATCCTTGGCCAAAATCGGTGACAAAGGTTTATTTACAAAAGAATTAGAAGACGGATTGCTGAGCGGTGAGATGGATTTTGCCGTGCACAGTTTAAAAGATATTCCGACTGTACTGCCGGAAGGGCTGCAGCTTTCTGCAATGCTTACAAGACATAATCCTGCAGATGTATTGATTTCTGAAAAATATGATTCTTTCGATGCGTTGCCACAAGGTGCAAAAGTAGGTACCAGTAGTCTGCGCCGCAAAGCACAGCTGCTCAATAAACGTCCAGACTTAAACATTCAGGATTTACGTGGTAATGTAAACACCAGAATGCGTAAATTGAAAGAAGAAAACTTTGATGGCATTATTTTGGCTGCTGCCGGTGTAGAGCGCATGGAATGGAAAGAATCCATTACTGAAGAATTAGCCTATGATTTATGTTTACCGGCGGTAAGCCAAGGGGTAATTGCTGTTGAAACCAGAAGTGATGATCCGGAAATCATTGCATTGGTGCAGTTGATTCATGATAAAGAAAGCGAAATCTGTGTCAATGCGGAACGAGCATTACTTCGTGCATTGGAAGGTGGATGCCAGATTCCGATTGCCGGACATGCTCATATTGAAGGAGATACAGTCGTGTTAGACGGTCTTGTAGGCTCTATTGATGGTAAAACGATTATTCGCGATCAGATGCGCGGTCCAATTGAATTAGCAGAAGAAATTGGAAAACAACTTGCAAAAGTTTTGTCTGACAAAGGCGGAAAAGAAATTTTAGAACAAATTAGAATGGAGCTGAATCCATGAGTAAAGGGAAAGTATATTTAATCGGTGCCGGTCCAGGCGATATTAAATTAATTACTGTGAAAGGGCTTGAATGCATTCAGAAAGCAGATGTAATCGTTTATGACCGTCTGGCAAATCCAAGACTGTTGAGCTATCGTCGTCAAGATGCAGAGTTGATTTATGTAGGCAAATCTCCTGATCGTCACACTATGACACAGGATGAAATCAATAAAGTATTAGTTGAAGAAGGCTTAAAAGGTAAAGTTGTTGCCCGTTTAAAAGGCGGTGACCCTTATGTATTTGGCCGCGGTGGTGAAGAAGGGGAAGAATTACGTAAAGCAGGGATTGAGTTTGAAGAAGTACCGGGTATTACATCCGCTATTTCTGTACCTGCATATGCCGGTATTCCAATTACGCATCGTGATTTCACCGCAAGTTTTACAGTAGTAACAGGTCATGAAGAACCGGGCAAGGAAACCAGTAACGTAAACTGGCCACGTTTAGCAATGGATCCGGGTACACTGGTATTTTTGATGGGGGTTGGCAATCTGCCTCAGATTGTTGAAAATTTAGTTGCAAATGGTAAAGATGCAAATACTCCGATTGCATTGATCCGTTGGGGTACCCGTCCGGAGCAGCGCGTTGTAACAGGGACATTGGCCAATATTGTAGAAGAAGTACAGAAAGCAGGGTTGAAATCTCCAGCTATTATCATTATTGGTCAGGTTGTAACATTACGAGATACTTTACGCTGGTTTGAAGATAAACCGCTGTTTGGCAAACGTGTACTGGTAACACGCAGCCGTGAACAGGCAAGCGTTCTGTCTGAAAAATTAGAAAATCTTGGTGCAGAAGCTTGGGAATATCCAACTATTAAAATTCAGGAGCCGGATGATCTTGCTGCACTGGATAAAGCTGTACAAGAAGCAGGTAATTATAACTGGATTGTATTCACAAGTGTAAATGGTGTAAAAGCATTCTTTGCTCGTATGAAAGCGCAGAAATTAGATATTCGTGCACTGAAAGATGCAAAAATTTGTGCAATTGGTCCAAAAACAGCGGAAGAATTAGAAGAACGCGGTTTATTGGTAGATGTAATGCCTGAAGTATTCCGTGCAGAAGCGGTAATCGAAGCTATGAAAGATAAAATTCAGCCAGGTGACAAAGTATTGTTGCCAAGAGCAGATCTGGCTCGTCAGGTGTTGGTAGATAGCTTAATTCAATTAGGTGCAGAAGTAAACGAAGTCATTGCTTATCAGACAGTGATGGCAGATGAGACTGATACTCAGCTGTTGTTAGAAAAACTGCAGGACAAAGAAATCCATGTATTGACCTTTACCAGCAGTTCTACTGTTACCAACTTCTTAACTTTGATTGGAGAAAATAGAGAACTGATTGAAGGTATTACCATTGCATGTATTGGGCCGATTACTGCTGAAACTGCAGAGAAAAACGGCTTAAAAGTAGATATCTGTGCAGAAAAATATACCATTGATGGTTTAGTCGAAGCTATTCAGAATTACTTCACAAAATAATTTGAGTTATGAAAATCACTATACAACGTTTAGTTGTGTAGTGATTTTTTTGTGGTTGTAATAAGTTGTTTGCTTTAATAAATGTAGATGATATAATATAGATGTAGATTATATGGTATTATTATTTTCTATGGCGGAATGTATTTTGGATTTTCACTATTTCTTAATGTTTTAGCAATAATTCTTTAACATTCTTCTGATATACTAATGCTGTAGTAATCAAGGTTACTATTCACGATGTGTATACATGGTGAATCACAAATAATTTATACTTTTGAAAGGGGTAAAGTAAGAAATGTTAAGAAGTAAAGCATTATCTGAAAAAGTCATCCTGCTGGGTTTGGACGGTTTGGATCCAAAATTCTCCCGCAAAATGGTTGACGAAGGGCATATGCCTAACCTGAAAAAATTAATTGAAAAAGGTTCTGCACGTCACGACCTGCGTCTGTTAGGTGCTGTACCTACCATCACACCTCCAACATGGGCTACACTGGCTACCGGTGCATACCCAATGACTCACGGTATTGAAGACTTCAATATCAACCTGGAAGGTGATCTGGGTGTTAACTTCTCCGGCATCTACTCCAAATTCTGCAAAGCGGAACAGCTGTGGAATGTAACAGCAGAAGCTGGTAAAAAAACATTAGTATGGCACTGGCCTGGCGGTTCCTGGCCACCATCTTCTGACAGCGAAAACCTGTACGTAGTTGACGGTACTTCTCCAGGTGCTCTGGGCTTTACCTATGCAATGCGTGACTGGGAAGGCGTTGCAGTAGCAAGTACAAAAGTAGAAGAACCTGCTTTCCTGCCAAATGCATTCTGCCACACAGAAGGCTTTACAGGTGACCCTGCTGAACTGTTAGGGTTAAAACCAAAAAACAACCCATACACCAAATGTGAAAATGACCTGTCTTATGTAGATGCTTTATATGAAGAATACAAAGACGGCGTTGATGGTTTTAATGGTTTCCATCCACTGAAAATGATGGACATCCGTACCAATATCTTAATGCCTGGCGACCAGCAGATGTTCAACCTGCATCACTTCCCTGGCAATCTGGCATTAAGCCCAATTACCGAACCAACAGGCTGGGAAGTTGAAATTCCAGAAGGTGCAAAAGAATTCACCTGGATGCTGGTTTACGGCAGATTCCCACATCCTTGCTTAATCCTGAAAAACGAACAGGGCGTATACGACAGAATCGCTGTATACCTGAAAAAAGATCAGCCACAGCCGGTTGCAATCATTGAAAAAAATGTGTACACCAAAAATGTGCCTGACTTTATGCCAAACCGTCGTACTGGCGCTCTGGAAAACATTGTTCGTAACGTACGCATTCTGGATCTGGCAGAAGACGGTTCCTTCCTGCGTATGTGGTATTCCAACGGCTTCTCTGCAGATGATAACTCTGTATGGTACCCAACCTGGATCTTTGACAAAATTAAAGCAAACTTTGGTCCTCCATGTGCAACAGGCCAGTTAGGCGATGGTGACGATGCTCTGGTTCTGGACTGCAACCTGGAACAGTGGAGACAGGCTGCAAAATGGCAGGCTGATTCTATCAACTACATGATTCATGAAGAAGGCGTAGAAGTAGTATTCTCCCACTTCCATGGCCCTGACATGGCTGGCCACACCTATATGCGTACTCTGAAAGAACGCGAAGGCGAATCCAGAAAAGGTGAAGAAACCTATTACAACTATGCAATCGGTACTCATGAAATGGCTGACGAATACATTGGCGAGTTCCTGCCTCTGTTAGATGAAGGCTGGACTATTCTGGTATTCTCTGACCATTCTCTGATTTGTCCAAAAGAAGACTATATGCCTGAAATTGGTGACAACTACGGTATCAACACAGGCTTAATGTCTGAACTGGGTTACACCGTTCTGCAGAAAGATGAAAACGGCAACAACATTCCAGCGATCGACTGGGAAAAAACCGTTGCAATTCAGCAGCGTTCTAACTCCATCTACATCAACCTGAAAGGCCGTGACCGCTTCGGTATTGTAGATCCTGCTGACAAATATGAGCTGGAAGAAAAAATCATCACCGATCTGTACGGCGTAAGAGATCCAAAAACAGGTCGTCGTGTAATCGCTCTGGCTCTGCACAGAAAAGATGCGAATCTGCTGGGCTTAGGCGGCGAACACACATCTGCTGATATTATCTTCTTCGTTCACGAAGACTTCGTTCGTGACCACGGGGAATCCTTATCCACCGCAGAAGGTTATGCAGATACTTCTGTAGGGCCAATCTTCGTAGCAGCTGGTGCTGGTATTAAAGAAGGCTTCGAAATGACCATGTTCCCACGTGAAGTAGACGTTGCTCCAACAGCAGCGGCTCTGTTAGGCGTAAGAATGCCTGCACAGTGCGAAGGTGCTCCGGTTTATTCCATTCTGACTGAAGAACTGTAATAGGCTTTTGAATTTAGGGTAATCATTCTGTCCGGCCGGTTTCGGCCGGCCGGATAGAATCTTTATTATTGCAGATCATTTTCATTCAATGCGTACGAGAACAAAACGAAAAGGTTTCAAAAATAAGTACGGCTCTGTTTCTGAGTTTGCGAAAATAAATGTGTTACAGACTGTCCGGAGTTCCTGGAACTTATAACATTTATGATTGACGCTCCGGTGCAGACTGCGGCAGATATAAAAAGCAGACCGGAAACAAAAGCCAAACACAAACACAACTTTCTGTTTACAATTAATATCGAAATGGGGGAGATTTATTATGGAACAGAAAAAAGTTAATATTATTCATTATTTAATCGTATTAGCATTATGTTTTGGTTTCCGTTTCATTCCGGGCGTATTAACCATTACACCGCAAGGTATGGCTATCTTAGGCTGCTTTATCGGTGCAGTCTACGGCTGGATTATGATTGACATGTTATGGCCAAGTATTATTGCTCTGGCAGGTATGGGTTTAACCATCGGCTGGACACCGATGCTGCAGGGCAGCTTTGGTAGCGAAGTTTGCGTTGCGTTAATCCTTTCCATGGGTGCTGTTGGTATTGCTATGAAAAACGGTGCATTCAACTGGCTGGCAGTTGCTCTGCTGAATAACAAACTGGTTGAAGGTAAAGGCTTCCTGGCAATCTTTATTATCTTTATGGCTGCATGGTTCATGGGTGCACACAACCCAATCATCATGTGCGTTATCTTCTGTGGTTTCTTAACTGCTATGTTCAAACAGGTTGGCGTTAAAAAAGATGATCCACTGGTTATCTTCTCCTTCCTGGGTGTTGCATATCAGCTGATGCGTGGTCAGATTTTATTCCCATTCGTAAGTACCGGTCTGGTATATATCAGAATGTATCAGAATGCGCTGCCAGACGTTCCAATGCCAGTTCCGCAGTATCTGCTGATGATGACCCTGATGGGCATCATTATGGCAATTGTATTCATTGCGCTGATGAAATTTGTATTCCGTGTAGATGCTTCTCCACTGGCAAACTACAAATTAGAAGGCGGTGTGCCAAAATGTACACGTGACCAGAAATTTGCTCTGGGTGCATTCGTAGTATTTATTCTGTTAAACATCTTTAACGTATTATCCGTTCCAGTATTAACACCATTCCTGAACAAATTCGGTTTAATCGGTATCTGTATGATGATGGGTGCTGCAGTTGTTCTGTTCCCAGGCGAAGATGGCAAACCAATAGCTAACCTGGAAGAACTGTACCACATGTGTAACTGGGGTCAGATTACCATGGTAGGTTTCATTATGCTGCTGTCCACTTACATGGTAACTGCTGATACTGGTATCGGTGGCGCGATGGCGGTACTGTTTATGCCATTTACCAAACTGAATCCGATTGTCTTTATCGTAATTGTAATGGTTATTGGTACCATCCTGACCAACATTGCAAACAATATGATCGTAACTGTAATCTGTATGCCATTCTTAATCAAGTTCGCCAGCCTGGTAGGCCTGAACCCTGTAGCTATGGTAGCTCTGCTGTTCATCATTTCCGAGTTCGCTCTGGCAACACCTGCTGCTTCTCCAGTAACTGCGGTTGCTATGTCTCAGGAAATGGTAACACCTGGTGCTATGTCTAAAGCAGCTATGAAAATCCTGCCATTCCTGTTCGTAACCTTTATGATTATCGGTTGGCCTCTGGCTCTGGCAATTTTCTAAAGAGAACAGATTTTCAGAATTGAAGTGTGATTTTGGCAAGGTACTGTTATTTCGTAACGTATTGAATATGTGATAAGCAAGAGAGAAGGGGAGTACAGGATTATTTAAAAATAATCGGTACTCCCCCTTTTTTGTGGTTTCGGTTATAATAGTAAGGAAATCAGATTAACTGAAAAGGAGTGTTGTATCATGGCAAAAGAAAAATCTTTGCGCGTGGACCGTCTGAAACAGAGAGCAAAATATTGCTGCTGTCGCTATTGCGGAAGTGAACTGCATGTGCGTCAGATCGTGTTTCATACGCAGGCGATGGCTCGCATTGAATTATATTGTGACCAGTGCCAGAAAATTGAGTATGGCGTGGAAAAAGAGGCATATGCCAGTGCCAAGGCTTTTGTAGAGGCGACACAGTTCAACCACTTCCCGGATATGGAAGATAATGAACAGCGTCTGCAGATGAATGTGGCAAAAGTATGTAACATTACAAGCTGGCAGCTGCGTTATCTGGGGCTCACCAATGAGACAGGGCTGACCGTTCCGGTATATATGAATGAATATGCGATGGAACAGTGTACCACCATCGAGGAGGATCGGCTGGAACAGTTGCTGGAGGAGGCTGACAAATGGGTGCAATCATTACAGCAAGAGGATTAGGATGTCAGTCGGGCAGCCGGTTTTTGTTAAAAAACGTAAACTGGGAAATCGAAGAAAAAAGCCGGTGGATTATTCTTGGTATGAACGGAAGTGGCAAAACGACTCTGCTGAGTATGTTATCCGGCTATCAGGATTATACACACGGGAATATTTTTTATCGCGGTGAGGATTACCGTACACAGAATATTTTAGAAATCCGCAAAAAAATGGGATTTATCAGTAACTCTTATTTTGACCGGATTTATCAGAATGAATCGGTTATGGATTTAACATTGGCTGGTTTAAGCGGTACATTAGGACTGGAGGATGGATATATATCATCAAGTCATGTTCGCAAGTTAAAACGGCTTTTAGAGCGTGTAGGGCTGCAGGATCGACTGGATGCCTCGTATAGCTGGCTGTCCAAGGGGGAGAGGCAGAATATACTGATTCTTCGTGCGCTTTTAGCACAGCCTGAGGTTATGGTTCTGGATGAACCGATGACTGGCCTGGATGTGGTAATGAAACATAAAATGAAACGGTTTGTGAAAGGGATTGCCGACGAAGGACAGCATACTATTTTATATGTAACCCATCACTTTGAGGAAATTTCGCCGGAACTGTTTGATAACTGCATGCTGATGCGCAATGGCCAGATTTATCAGAGCGGGAAAGTGGAAGATGTTATTAATTCTGAAGTTATCAGCAGCTTTCTGCAGAAGCCAGTGGAAATCGGCTTGATGAAAGACGGCTATTATCATTTATCCTTTCGATAACAGGACGGGGAGGGACACAACATGACAACATCTTTACGTGATGTCAGCAGTGCGCAGATGGTTAATAAGCTGGCGGAAATGAACTGCTTTGAGCAGGAATGCAGTGTGTACGGTTATGCGTGGAAACGGGAAAACGGCAAACGCATGTATAGTATGAGTGATGATGAGCTGCTGATTCAGCGAACCTATGAAGAACATGTGCTGGAAGGCTGCAGTCTTACGCCGGTACAGCAGTGGAGTACGCGTGCCATTATAAAAGAAGAAACGCAGGAGGACTTGTTTTTCTATTTTAAACTGCAACTGGCAGAACAGCTACGAGATCAGTTCCCAGATGTATATTTTGATACGCTATATCAGCTTCAGAATATTCCTGCCGATAATCAAGCGGAAGAGCTGCTTCTGGAATGGCAGGAAGAACTGGACGGCTATTTTGACGAAGAAGAGCTGTATCTGTTTGCCGGGGCGGTGGACTATGCCTATGTGACAAAACATCTGCTTGACTGGAGATATGATCAGCTCTGCAAATGGATTAAGCTGACGAAAAAACAGATGATGCGTAAAATGCAGGTGCATGATAATTTTGAACGCACTTTTTATGGTGTAGCGTATCAGAGCAAAACAACAGGGACATATGCATTTGTCTGCAATGCCAATGAAAAATCTCTGTACAACAAAGTAAAAGAAATGGATGAACAGGGGATTCTGCATACGCCGGTTTATCAGAAAACCTACTGGTATAACCGAAGCAATGATCTGCCGAAAGTGCGTAAACAGTTTGAGGCGGATTTAAAAGAACTGATGGATGATACCTATATGCACAGAATTGTGAAACTGCAGAGTCTGCCGAGTGCAATTCCGGAAGAAGTCTGGGCGGATGCGCTGAAACAGATGGAATATCACAATTCTGTTTCAGCAGTAGAGGGTTTGCGTTACTGGGCTCGCAGGTGGAACATTATTTCGGAGTAAAACAGAAATGAAATAATGGCAAACAGATGAACTGAAAATAAAAGAACAGGATTCTGTTCAGCTAAATGAAAATTCTGAACTGGAATCCTGTTTCATTACAGATTATGTGGTATGAGTTATTGGACCAACGAAACTGCATTTATTGCAAATAAGAATCAGAGTTTTTTCAGCTCGTGTACAATGATGCGGTCAAGAGCATCATAAAC
>JAFNVD010000058.1 GCA_017383785.1 Peptococcaceae bacterium
ACCTTTGACGAGCCGCCGGAAAACCATGTGCGTGTAGCAGAAACCACATTAGAACGTGCCAAACGTATGGTAGAGCACAAAAAAGATGTAGTAGTATTGCTGGATAGCATTACCCGTTTGGCCAGAGCATACAATCTGGTAATGCCGCCTAGCGGACGACTGTTATCCGGCGGGGTGGACCCTAGCGCATTACACAGACCAAAACGATTCTTTGGTGCGGCACGCAATGTAGAAGAAGGTGGCAGTCTGACCATACTGGCCACTGCACTTATCGAAACAGGAAGCCGTATGGATGAGGTAATCTTTGAAGAATTCAAAGGCACCGGCAATATGGAGCTGATATTGGACCGCAAACTGGCAGAACGCCGTATTTACCCGGCACTGGATATCAAACGCTCCGGTACCAGAAAAGAAGATTTGCTGCTTACCGAAAAAGAACTGTCTACCGTATGGCAGATGCGGAAAGTATTTAGCAATTTAGACACAGCGGAAGCCACCGAAACCTTATTGGATGGTATGAAACACAGTCGTGACAACGACGAATTATGCCGTAATTTTGGCAAATATCCGGCGAAAAGTAAGTAATGCGTTTAGCATCAGAAAGACGCTTACAATCAAAATATACAAGTCTCAGGCACTATTCTGTGAAGGAGTAGTGTCTTTTTCTTGTTCGTTTTATAGTTATGTGCTTTAAATATTTTTTCATCATCCTATTGACATCGTGGAAATCATTTGTTATATTCAAAGTGTACTAATTGAGTTAATACACCTAATACAGTTGACACACTAATGACTATGAGGAGGAATCGGTGTGGATACCATGACACCAACAACCGTAGAGCAATTGATTGCGGAATGTTTACAACTGCATTATCCGGTATTTTATCGTTTGGCTTACAGTTACGTACGCAATGAACAGGATGCGATGGATCTTGTGCAGGAAAGTGTTTATAAAGCTATGAAGCATTGTCACGAGTTGCGGGAGCCGCAGTATGTACGTACTTGGCTGTATCAGATTGTGCGCAATGAGTCGATAAGTTTTTTGCGTAAAAATAAATATGCTTCTGTGCCGTTAGTGCTGGCAGATGGAGAGCAGGAAGATCATTATCCTGACGTGGATTTACAGCTAGCCATCAAACAGTTAAATTGTGGCGAGCGTATGGTAGTAATCCTGCGGTTTTTTGAAGGGCTTTCGTTTCAGCAAATGGCAGAACGACTGCAGGAAAATATCAATACCATCAAAAGCCGTTTGTATCGAGCGTTACAAAAATTGAGAATATTTATAGAAGAACCGAAAGTGATTCTGTAAAATTTTGGCAGGGGGGGTAAAATCGTGATTCTGATTGATTATAAAAGCAGAACACCGATTTATGAGCAGATAATCGAAAATGTGAAAGCGTTGATTGTATCCGGTGTATTAGAACGAGATGCCCAGTTGCCAAGTGTGAGGCAGTTGGCGCAAGAATTAGCCATTAACCCAAATACCATCCAGCGGGCGTATGCAGAGCTGGAGCGGGAAGGGATTATTTATTCGTTAAAAGGTAGAGGCAGTTTTGTAGGCAGCAGCTTGGGTGAGCTGCGCACAGTACAGCAAAAGGCGCTGCTTGATGAGCTTGCAAAAGTATGCCGTGAACTGAAAGCGCTTGATGTGTCGCAGGACATCATCAATGCGGCGGTAGCACAAGTGTATGCAGCAGAAAAGGAGGAACACGCAAATGACAAATTATGATACCACCGATGCCATTGTGGTAAAGGGTTTGAGCAAGTCTTTTGACAAAATCGTTGCACTGCAAAATGCCGGTACTGTCATTCAAAAAGGCTCTATTTTCGGGCTAATCGGCAGTAATGGTGCCGGGAAATCTACATTTTTGCGTTTGCTGGCTGGTATTTATCGGCCTGACGCCGGAGAAATTCTGATCGATGGGCAGCCGGTATATGAAAATGAAACACTAAAGCAGCGTATTTTTTATATTTCTGATGACCAGTTTTTCTTTCCAAACAGCAACATGGAAGAAATGGCTCATTATTTTGCTACTATCTATGAAAAATTCTCTTATGAGCAGTTTTATCAGTTGACTGAAATGTTTCGTCTGGACCCAGCCAGAAAGCTCTCTACATTCTCAAAAGGGATGCAAAAACAGGCTCATATCATTTTAGCGCTATCCTGTCAGCCGGACTTTTTGTTCTGTGATGAAACGTTCGACGGCTTAGACCCTGTCATGCGCCAGACCGTGAAGCGTTTGTTGGCCTATGCAGTAGTAGAACACCAAATGACACCGATTATTGCATCTCACAACTTGCGTGAGCTGGAGGACATTTGTGACCATATTGGGCTGTTGCATCAGGGCGGTGTGGTATTTGACCGCGACCTGTCCAGCCTACAGGGTGATATCCATAAAGTGCAGGGTGCGTTCAGTACAGCTAAAACAAAAGAAGAGTTTGCTGCTTTGGATGTGGTTACCTATGACCAACGCGGCAACTTGTCTATTTTGGTGGTGCGCGGCAAGGCGGAAGACACCGATTCAGCTATTATGGCTATGGAGCCGCTGTATTACGAGTTGTTACCGTTGACTTTGGAAGAAATCTTTATCACAGAAATGGAGGTGCTGGGTTATGACATCAAACAGCTTATTTACTAACGAACATAAACAAACGAATCCGTCAAAGGACAAAATCGCAAAATTGCAAAAGAAAACCGACAAGCATTCTCTGCTTTTGCATACAGTGCAAAGCCACTGGTGGCTGGCATTTATCTGTGGGATTGTGTATTTCTTTGCCGGCCCGGTATTTACCATGCTGTATCTGAATGGTATGAATTTTGATGCGACACATTATGACATTCCGGCTGTACTGCATCAGCAAAATGTAGAGCAAATTGCCCGCTGGATGAGCGGCGAAGGTATGATTCCGCTATATTTATCGGCAGTAGTATTGTCTATGATTTTAGGCTGTGTGATATTTGCTTATCTGCAGCACAAACGTCAGGTCAACTTCTATCATAGCCAGCCGATTCATCGTACCCGATTGTTTATCGACCGATATGCCATTGGCTTTGTGATGAACATGGTGCTAATGCTCATTATGCTGGGTGTAAGCTTATTGATGATTGTGATGTATGGCTTGGGAGAAGCCCTTTCTTTAAGCGGGATCTTGCGTCATGTGTTTAATATGTTTGTGTTAAGTTTGGCGAGCTACAGCATTTCTGTGCTGGCAGGGCAGCTGACCGGTACAGTATTGACCCATTTGGCCATTATGCTGGTGATGCATTTTGCAGTACCTTTGGCTGCTGCTGTAGTGACAATGATGGGCGAGATTTTCTTTGCAACTTTTAGTATGGATTTTCCAATGGCGATGCTCAATTTCTCGCCGTTTTGTGCCATGTTTGCCTTATTGTCTGAATATAGTACACGATATTTGATGTATATGACAGCACCGGTTATGGGCACTGCTATGACTGTAACATTGCTCTTGATTGGCATTGGCTTTGCGGTATTGGCGTGGTTCTTATATCAGAAACGTCCGAGCGAGGCTACAGGAAAATCGTTGATTTATCCGATTACCGAGCCGTTTGTGAAAGCATATCTGATGTTTGTAGCGGCATTGGGCTGTGGGTTTATCTTCTATGCAGTGGGGGATCAGGCATTCTTCTATTTTGGCGTGATTGCTTTCGCTATCTTGACCCATATGGTATGCCAGGTTATCATTGAGCATGACTTTAAGGCTATTTTCCATGCTATGAAGCAATGTGCCATTATTACTGTGCTTATTTGTGCGGCAGTAGGTGTGGTACGGTTTGATGTGTTTGGCTTTGACCGTTATCTGCCGCAGCCGGAAAAAGTAAGCAGTGTATCATTCCAAGTTAGCGGTCTGGATGATTATTACGGTACGCCAATTAAAACATCTGATACAGCGGTAAAACAGCAGGTATATACTCTTCTGGAGCCAATTGTTGAAAAAGAGTTATACCGCGGAAGTCAGTTTGACGGATATGGTTATAGTTATGATTCTAGTGGTGAGCGACAGACCAGTATTATAGTCATTTATGAGCTGAATAGTGGACGCGAAGTAAAACGACAGTATCGCAGCGTACCAATCTCTGCAATCCGAGACAACTTTGTGTCGCTGTACAATAATAAAGCATACAGAGAAAGCTATTATGGCGAGATTTTGCAGACCCCATTTGACAAAGTGACATATAT
>JAFNVD010000059.1 GCA_017383785.1 Peptococcaceae bacterium
GTACATCTGCCAAGTTTTCTTTAATTTTCCCGATAAAATGGATATATTCATTCAGACTTTTTCTGTTCTGTACAATCTCTGCGTTTACTTCATAGTTGATATTGTATATATTTACTTTCAACTCTAACTGCGGATTTTCCTGCTCCACGATAAAAGAATCAGATAATTTTTGTACTTCATGCTCCGGAAATGGTTCATTGCCATTATACAATACGATAAACTGTGGCACCGGAATTTTTACTTGTTTGCGTTTGTACAGTGGTTTCTGTTTTGTAATCTTCTCATATACTCTGGCACTATACATGTACAATCGAAACGCCATATTTTTGTTGATAGTGGATTGATGTTCAATCAATACTACCACTTGATCATCCAATACAAAGGATAAATCGTTGATTTGATTTTTGTACAACACATCGGTTAACGTATTAATTTCTACCGGGGTGTCCGGTGGGTAATTTGTTTTTGCCACAGCGTTGTATACATCAATCAACCGTTCTGGATCACTAAGATAAAGTGAAAATACGCTATCTTTATATTCTCGATTTGCTGTCATTGTTTTATCGCTCTCCTATTCATATATATTCTTATCCGGATATACTAATAGGATTCGCCGTTCTGCAGGAATTTCCTGTAAGTTATTTTCTATTTATATATAACTTATGGTAATTAATCTCATTCTATGAAATAATAAATAGTAAAAAGCAATAAAAAAACGAGGCACTGATACAATGCCCCTTAAATCACCAATATATGAAACGATTTATAAAATGCAAAAAACCTCGAGAAGATTCTCGAGGTTTTTAGATGGTGCCGGAGACCGGAATCGAACCGGTACGAAGGTTTAGCTTCGCAGGATTTTAAGTCCTGTGCGTCTGCCAGTTCCGCCACTCCGGCATGAAGGCGACACCCAGATTTGAACTGGGGCGTAAAGGATTTGCAGTCCTCTGCCTTACCGCTTGGCTATGTCGCCAATCAACTGACATTTATAGATTATAGCAGGGGTCCTCTAAACTGTCAACACTTTTTTCAAAATTTTTTTAGATTTTTTTAAAAGTTTTTTACACGCATACCAAATCGGCGATTTGACTATAGATTGCGCTGCCTATACCATTGACTTGCAGCAGTTGGTCTATGGTTTGAAAGCCGTTGTGTTCTTGTCTGTACTGCATGATGGCTTGGGCTTTTACTTCTCCAATGCCGGGCAATGTCATCAGCTGTGCAAGGGTGGCATGGTTTAGATTGACTTTATCATTCGGCATTGTTCCGGTTTCGCTTTCGGTCAATGGGTTGGATGTCTGTGCTTCGCCGGCAAATGGCACTACAATTTTCTGCCCATCGCTCAACAATGCGGCGCGATTTAGTGCATCAGCATCTGATTGGGGCAAAAGCTGGGCCCGGGTAATGGCATCTTCTACTCGGCTGCCATCCTGCAGTGTATAAACGCCCGGATTTTGCACTGCACCGGCTACATGGACTACAAGTTCATTCTTGATAGTTTCAGGCTGTAAAAACGAATCCTCCGGCTTCTCAGCAGTATTCGTTTGCACCACTATTGCCTCCGGTTGATTTGGCTGCATTGTTTGTACCAAAAATACGGTGCCTATGATCACCAACACCATACACAATATTATCCGTTTTTGCTGTAAATCCATTACGCTTCCTCCTCGGTATACTGATTCTGGAAAAATCGTAACAAATTTCTCTACAAGATTCAACGGAAAGATTCCGCGTTATTTCGACAATATTCGCATATAAAGATAAGTATACAAAAATAAGCATATAAAAAATGTCATACAAAAATATACTACAAAAAAGCAGCTGCCAAATATTTGACAACTGCTTTGTAAGTCATTTGCTTTGCGTATGTGTTTAGTTCCCGCACTCTACGCTGATGCTGTTGAAAATACCCATAACGTCTTCCACGTTGGTGTTTTTCTTTTTGTCCCCTTCGTAATCCAATACGATACCACCTTGGTGCATCATAATCATACGGTTGCCATAGGTCACGGCATGACGCAGGTTGTGGGTAACCATCAGTGTGGTCAGTTGTTTTTCTCGCACGATTTCATCGGTCAGTTCCATGATAATTTCCGATGTTTTTGGGTCCAGCGCTGCGGTATGTTCGTCCAGAATCAGAAAATCCAACGGTGTCATGGTAGACATCAAGAGGGCCATTGCCTGACGCTGACCACCGGACAATGCACCTACTTTTACGTACAGTTTGTCTTCCAGGCCTAAGCCCAGGCGAGAAAGCTGTTCCTGATAAAAGCTGATACGTTTTTTGTTGATACCGCCTGTCAGGTTAAATGGTTTGCCTTTGTTGTCGGCCATAGCCATATTCTGCAGAATGTTCATAGATGGGCAAGTGCCTTTGGCCGGATCCTGAAATACGCGGCCGATAAATTTGGAACGCTGATGTTCTTTCATACGGGTAATGTCCTGCCCTTGTACCATAATACGGCCGCTATCAATTGGGATACTGCCGCAAATCATGTTGAGCATGGAAGTTTTCCCCGAACCGTTACTGCCGATTACGGAAATAAATTCGCCTTTTTTTACTTCTAAGTTAAAGTTGGTAAACAGCGTAGATTCATTCACTGTGCCAATGTTATATGTTTTGCAGATATTTTCTAATTTAAGCACGCGGTTTACCCCCTTTCTTTCTGTCTTTTTTATCGGTGTTAAACATCAATACTACCAAGAACAGCATTGCTGTAATCAGTTTCATGTCTACTGCTTCCATCCCCAGGGAAATGGCGCCGCCTCCAGTTCGATGTCTCCGTCAGTCTCGCTGAGGAGATAGGGAGCATAGCCTCTGCGGCATACCTGCATGCAAGCGCCTCGGTTAGCCGATGCGTTCAGCTCGTGCAGACTCAGATAACAC
>JAFNVD010000060.1 GCA_017383785.1 Peptococcaceae bacterium
ATTTCTTATGCAGGATTTTTTCGAGCTTTTGTAGAACAATTTTTCAAAGAGATTGTTTTAGCAAGGTGGGTGTATGATGGCAGGTAAGAAGTATTATGCGGTAAAGGTTGGACGTGAGACAGGTATTTTTACTACTTGGGATGCTTGTAAGGCACAGGTGCAAGGCTATTCGGGCGCAGTCTACAAAAGCTTTGCCACACTTGCGGAGGCACAGGAGTATTTAACCGGTACTGGTACAAGTAAGATGGCTAATACCGATGATTTGACGCCGGATTTAACACAATTGGCTGAAGGTGAAATGGTGGCATATGTAGATGGCAGTTTCTTGTTGGAGGAACGCCGTTATGCATTTGGTGCGGTAATCTTTTATAATGGCAAAGAATATCGTTTTAACGGCAGTGACAATCATGCAGAACTGGCGGATATGCGAAATGTAGCCGGTGAAATCATGGGTGCAGAGCGTGCCTTTGCATTTGCTCTGGAAGAGGGCGCCAGGGTGCTTTCAGTCTACCACGATTATGAAGGTATTGCTAAATGGTGCACCGGAGAATGGCAAGCCAAAAAACCGGGCACTCAGGCATATCGGGCACAGTATTTGGATGCAAAGGCCAAAGGGCTGGATATTCAATTTTACAAGGTGAAAGGCCATTCAGGTGATACGTACAATGAATTGGCAGATCAACTAGCCAAAGCTGCACTTGGTATTCAATAGTACGGCAGATATTACACAGATTTAATTTTCTGATACATTCCATAGTAGAGAATTTGTTCTTGCGTTTATTACCTAAACCGTTTATGATATAGGTATAGGCAATCAGTGAAAGGAACAAGGGAGGTCATTACATGTTTGGTTACATTGCGAATATTGGTATTCCAAGTTTAATTCTGATTCTGGTTATTGCTCTGATCGTATTTGGTCCTGGCAAACTGCCTGGCGTTGGGAAAGCTTTAGGTGAAAGCATCCACGGCTTCAAAAAAGGTATTGCCGGTGACGACGTGCAGGAAGCAGAAGTGAAAGAAGTAAAAGAAGACAAATAATAACGCAAAACTGCTACTCTGAATGGGGTAGCAGTTTTTTTGTATATAGCTATGCTTGATATGTAGATGGCATCAAAAATGCTCAAATCCGAAATTGGATTTGAGCATTTTGTGTATCTTATGAAAATTGTAATGCAATAACTTATTCAGCATCAATTGTGGAAATAGTGAAAGTAGTTTCTTCCAATACATCCAACAGAGCAGCAACAGTATCCAAGGATGTAAACATGGTTACGTTGTACTCGGTAGCAACCTGACGCAGCTGTGCACCGTCGCCATCACCTTCAGCATCCGGAGCTTTTGTATTGATGAAGTAAGCGATATGACCTTGACGCAATGCATCCGGAATTTCTTCGCTGCCATCACTGATTTTAGCAAATGCACGGGTGCGGATACCGTGTTCTTTCAAGAAATTAGCGGTACCTACAGTAGCTTCGATGTTAAAGCCCAGCTGATAGAAACGTTTGATCAGAGGCAGAGCTTCTTCTTTATCCTGGTCTGCAATTGTGCAGAATACAGTTCCGTAATTCTGCAGATGCATGCCGGAAGCCTGTAATGCTTTGTACAATGCACGAGTCATGGTACGATCATAACCGATAGCTTCACCGGTGGATTTCATTTCAGGAGACAGGTAAGCATCTAAGCCGCGAATCTTATTGAAGGAGAATACAGGCGCTTTTACATAGAAGCGGTCTTTTTCTTCCGGATAGATATCGAAGATGCCCTGTTCTTTCAGGCTCTTACCTAAGATTACTTCGGTAGCAATATCAGCTAAGGAATAACCGGTTGCTTTGGACAGGAACGGTACAGTACGGGAAGAACGTGGGTTTACTTCGATGATGTACACGTTGTCTTCGCTGTCTACGATAAACTGAATGTTGAACAGACCTACAATACCAATGCCTAAGCCCAGTTTTTTCGCATACTGCAGGATGATACCTTTTACTTTATCGGAAATAGAGAACGGTGGGTAAACGGAGATAGAGTCACCGGAGTGTACCCCTGTACGTTCAATCAGTTCCATAATACCAGGTACAAATACGTCACGGCCGTCGCAGATAGCATCGATTTCTACTTCGCGACCCTGGATGTATTTATCAACCAGTACAGGTTTGTCTTCGTCGATTTCTACAGCTGTTCTCAGGTAGTGACGCAGCTGATCTTCGTTGGCAACGATCTGCATTGCACGACCGCCTAATACGAAGGATGGACGAACCAGAACAGGATAGCCGATTTCTTTTGCAGCAGCAACGCCGTCTTCCATATTGGTTACAGCTTTCCCTTTTGCACGAGGGATATCCAGTTCGTTCAACAGATTTTCAAATTCGTTACGGTCTTCAGCACGAGCAATTGCATCGCAGTCAGTACCGATGATTTTAACACCGCGATCATGCAGAGGCTGAGCCAAATTGATAGCAGTCTGACCACCTAAAGTTGTAATAACACCGATTGGTTTTTCGAATTCGATGATATTCATTACATCTTCCGGAGTCAGTGGTTCAAAATACAGTTTGTCTGCAGTGGTATAGTCTGTAGATACTGTTTCAGGGTTGTTGTTGATAATAATTGCTTCGTAACCGGCATTTTTGATGGTTACAACCGCATGTACAGTGGAGTAGTCAAATTCTACACCCTGGCCGATACGGATAGGACCGGAACCCAGTACAATAATTTTCTCTCTATCTGTCAGGCGAGATGCATTTTCACCTGTGTAGGAAGAATAGAAGTAAGGGATGTATGCGCCTGTATGGCAGGTATCTACCATTTTGAATACAGGGAACAGGTTGTGTTCTTTACGCATGTTGTAAACATCCATCTCTTCGCATTTCCACAAACGAGCGATGTATTTATCACCGAAGCCCATTTCTTTTGCAGCTTTCAAAATTTCAGCATCTTTCTGTACACGCAGTTTTTCTTCCATGTCGATGATGTTTTTGATTGCTTCCAAGAAGAATGGAGTAATCATTGTGATTTCATGAATTTTTTCAATGGAAACACCATGATAAATCAGTTCAGCAATTGCGAACAGATTATCAGAGCGGAATTCGCTGATGTAGTCTAACAGTTCTTCCACACTCATGTCGTTAAATTTGGACAGGTACAGATGGTTTGCACCGATTTCCAAAGAACGAATCCCTTTCAGAATTGCTTCTTCCAAGTTAGAACCAATACCCATGATTTCGCCTGTTGCTTTCATCTGGGTGCCCAGTTTGTTGGTAGCAGATGCGAATTTGTCAAATGGGAAACGAGGTAATTTTGCAATTACATAGTCCAGTTTAGGTTCATAAGCTGCAGTGGTGTTAGCAATCTGAATATCTTCTAAAGCCATGCCTACAGCGATTTTCGCTGTTACACGAGCGATAGGATAACCGGATGCTTTGGATGCCAATGCAGAAGAACGAGAAACACGTGGGTTTACTTCGATCAGGTAGTATTCAGAAGAATGTGGATTTAATGCGAACTGTACGTTGCAGCCACCGGAAATTTTTAATTCTTTAATCAGTTTGATTGCAGAATCGTTCAGCATTTTTTCGTCTTCTTTGCTCAGAGTCATGATCGGAGCAACTACACAAGAGTCACCGGTATGCACGCCAACAGGGTCAATGTTTTCCATACCGCAGATAGTGATGGCATGGTCGTTGGAGTCACGCATTACTTCGAACTCGATTTCTTTATAACCTTTTACGGATTTTTCAATCAGTACCTGATGTACAGGAGATAATTTGAACGCATTCAAACCAACTTCCATCAGTTCTTCGTCATTGTATGCGAAGCCGCCGCCGGTACCACCCAGTGTAAATGCAGGACGCAGTACAACAGGATAACCGATACGGTTTGCCGCTTCTTTTGCTTCTTCCAGAGAGTAAGTGATTTCAGAAGGAATAACAGGTTCTCCGATAGATTCGCACAGTTCTTTGAACAGTTCACGGTCTTCTGCGCGTTCGATAGAAGCACTGGAAGTACCCAACAGTTCTACGTTGCATTCTTTCAGGATACCTTTCTTTTCTAACTGCATCGCTAAGTTCAGACCGGTCTGACCGCCGATACCAGGAATAATAGCATCAGGACGTTCGTGACGAATGATTTTAGCCACATATTCCAGAGTTAATGGTTCCATATATACTTTATCAGCAATGATGGTGTCAGTCATAATAGTTGCAGGGTTGGAGTTGCACAATACAACTTCGTAGCCCTCTTCTTTCAGTGCAAGACACGCCTGTGTGCCTGCGTAGTCAAATTCAGCAGCCTGTCCGATTACAATAGGACCGGAGCCAATGATCAGAATTTTTTTAATATCTGTTCTTTTAGCCATCGATTAATTCCCTCCTGAATATTATTAAAAACTACCCCGCCCGTAGGTACAAGAAAAAAGTACACAATGCAAGCAGTTTAGACTTTTATGCTATCGATAATCGTATCATATCACATAGAAAATGTCAATTAAAACAAGCGTGTTATAGGCAATAAAATTCCATTTTTTTGCTATCACTTTTTGTAGAAATGTGCTACAATAAGTTCTATTCTTTTCGTGTATAAATTTCAAATGAGTTTCTAGGTATTCTATTCCAAAATTGAGGTGACAGTATGACGTCGCAGTTTTATATTGTATTGAATCAGGTACTGGTATTCGGTATCTTAATGTTGATTGGGTTTGTGATGGCCAAGGTGAAAGTGCTGACACAGGATGTGCTGAATGGCGTATCCAAGCTAATTGTACAGCTTCTTTTGCCATGTATGGTGTTTCATTTGATTATCGGCAATGGCATTACCATTGATCATTTGCTGGCCAATCGTTCTTATGCATTGGGAGCGTTGCTGTTTTTTGCAGTGCTTTGCATTTTAGGCTATGCTATGGCAGGGGCTTGTCATATGCATGCCACAGGCAGAGATATGTTTGCAGTATGCACCATGTTCTGCAATTCAGGTTTTATGGGGATTCCGCTCATTACCTCCATGTTTGCCGGCAATAGCCAGGTAATGGCTTGCTTTACCATGTATATAGCTATGGATCAGATTC
>JAFNVD010000061.1 GCA_017383785.1 Peptococcaceae bacterium
CAGATTAGATGCCTTTGTTACGACACAGTCTTTCTGCTCATTCAACAACAGAACAGCATTGCGAATATATGCTTCTCGATTCCCCATATTGCTGCCAATACCAACATATACCGTGTGCCACTTCCGTTCTACGGAAACTGACATAAATGCAAAAGACATCGGTACCGGTGCATTTGGTTTTTTCACTTCTAACTCGATCCGCTGAATCAGAGGAAATGCCAGCAAGATTTCTCTCGCCATGATATCTGCCACTGTTTCTATTAATTTAACTGTATGAGTTTCCATCCAGCGTTTGATAAAGATACATACCTCACCGTAATTTACCGACTGATTCAAATCATCTTGCTTCGCCGCTTTCCCGGCATCGACATACAGACTAGCGCTGATTACAAATTTTTGACCTAGTTTATTTTCTTCCGAAAATACACCATGATATGCGTACACTTCCAAATCTTCAATGCGAATTTTATCCATTATTTTCACCATCCTGATATAAAATTGCCTCTGTCATTTTAATTGCACGAACATTTTCTTTGATATCATGTACACGCACAAAGTGCCAACCGGCCATTACTGCCATTACGCTGGTGGCCAATGTCCCTTCCATCCGCTCCTCTTTTGGCAAATCCAAAGCTAAGCCAATCATCGATTTGCGAGAAGTTCCCAACAGTAGTGGATAATCCAATGTATGAAATGCCGATAAATTCCGCATTACTTGTAAATTTTGCTCATAAGTTTTGCCGAATCCAATACCTGGATCTAACATGATTTTATCGGTTGAAATGTTATGCTTTAATGCAATATCTGTACTTCGCTTTAAAAAGCGTATACAATCTGGTATTAACTGCTGGTATATCGTGTGTGATTGGTTATGCATCAAACAACATACTGCCTGATATTTAGCAATCACTTGTGCCATTTGCTGATTTTCGTCATCAACATATTGCAGCCCCCAAATATCATTGATCATATGTGCTCCGCTTTTGAGCACAGCATCTGCCACTTTGTATTTGTACGTATCTACTGATACCGGGATATCAAACCGTTGCGTAATTTGCTCTACCACAGGCGCTACCCGATCAATTTCTTCTTCAACAGAAATCATGGTATATCCGGGCCGTGTAGACTCCCCGCCCACATCAATGACATGAGCCCCTTCGGCAATCATTTCTTCCACTCGACGCAATACATCATCCATATGGCGATAACTTCCGCCATCAGAAAAGGAATCAGGAGTAACATTCAAAATCCCCATAACATATGTATGTCGATGTAAATCAAAAGACTGATTGCCAATTTTCATTATACTATTCATAGGGTTCACTCCTTTTTCACTCAGTTTCGCATTAATTTAAATTAGACAACAAGAAGACACTCTCTATCATCAATATACAATCGTACGATTTCGTTTAGACTTTGGCCATTTGCATTCTGCCTGTGCCGCACAATCAAAACAATTACGGCTCAATTTGTCTGCATCATACAATATCCGTGCCAACTGACCTTGTTCTTGCGGCTCTACACCATGTTCTCGTATAGCATTCACAATCCACGTAGTTTCTTGATTCGTATATCCGGCAGCGGGTAAAATCTGCTCAGCCAGTTCCGCACTAGCTAAAGCATGTGGAATTGCCTCTTCATATTGACGATATCTGCCCAAATCATGCAAAAGCGCTGCACCATATACAATATCTTTTTTGATATCTAGATTGTTTTCAAGCACCATAATCCAAGCAATCCGTGCTACATCCAGCAAGTGTGATAAATCGTGTCTACAAAAAATGCGATCATGTTCTAGAGCGACAATCCGTTCCAATCCATAACAAAATTTTTCATCATGCAATATCGCATCAATTCGCTGCATATTGGTTATGTGGCTTAATTCTTTACTATTATACATTGTGTGCCACCTCCCAAAAAGCGACCGCATCTTCTACCATTTTTATAGTGGACAACGAACCGAAAGAAATGATCATATCTCCGTCTGACGCGTGTTCCAATACGTATTTTATAGCCGTAGCCGCATTTTCTTCAATAATAACATTACTATAATATTGCTGCATAGTCTCCGCTAACTTATCTGCCTTAAGTCCACGATCTCCTGATGGCTTGAAGCAAATCAACGTATCACTACAATCGCTCATAATTTGACCAATTTTTTTATATTCTTTATCTGCGAACACACCCATCAAAAGCCAACATTTTGCATAGTCCTCTTTCGGAATATATTTTATCGTATCCACTAAAGCCTGCGCACCTGCCGGATTGTGTGCACCATCAACAATCAACAATGGTTTATGCAAAATTACTTCAAAACGTCCCGGCCAACGAGCATTTAACAATCCTTGACGAATTGCATCATCATCCAATAATGGTTCCCATTCTTGTATGACCCAAAGTGCCTCTAAAGCTACAATGGCATTCATCTGCTGATATTGTCCGATCAAGCCAATATGCACCTGTTTCCAATCTTTATAAGAAAAACTCTGCCCATAAATATTCCATTCAGGGTCATATTGTTGCAGCGGATCTGCTATGATAGGCTCTATATGACATTCTTTGCATTTTTCCAATAGCACATTCATCGCCTCCGGCTTCTGCCAGGCTAACACTACAGGACAAGATTCTTTGATAATTCCAGCCTTTTCTGCTGCAATTTCACCTAGTGTATTTCCCAACATACCGGTATGATCCATGCTAATAGAAGTAATTACGGAAAGCACCGGGTGTGTGATCACATTTGTGCTGTCTAATCTACCGCCCATCCCTACTTCCAAAAGCACATAGTCACACTTCACCTGCTTGAAATACAAAAACGCTATTGCCGTTTCTACTTCAAATGCCGTAGGCAATTCTAGGCCGTGCTGTTCCATTTGTGCACAGGCAACCTGTACATCTGAAAGCAATATGGAAAAAGTTTGCGTATCCATATATACGCCATTGATTTGAAAACGTTCTAGGTAATCATATACCGATGGAGAAATATATCGTCCAATTCGCAAACCCGCCTGTTGTAACGCACTTTCTATGAACGCACATACAGACCCTTTTCCGTTGGTCCCTGCTACGTGAATGATACGCAAATCATTTTGCGGATTGTCCAAATATTGAAGCAAGGCTTCCATACGTTCCAACCCCAAGGAAATGCCTTTCTTATTCAGTTGTTCTATATATGCCATTGCTTCTTGGTAATCCATATGCTATTCCTCATCCTAGAATCTATCTACATGTAAATTCGATAACTTTTATTTTATCATGTTGCTAATTTTCTGTATAGCCTTATTTCACGGAAAAGTTTGCATAACATCTTAGAATTTGCTATACTTTGCTTTAGTAAAACATCAAATCGTATTTTCGACTAGGAGTGTCCTATTATGATTGGAACCATTATAAATGTATGTACCATTATTACGGGCAGTGTTATCGGCAGTGTGGTACGAAAAGGCATCAAAGAAGAATATTCCGGCGCATTGTTTACGGCTATGGGGTTAGCAGCTGTGGCATTAGGCATCAATGCCATCGTTGGTAATATGCCAAACAGCGACTATCCTGTTCTGTTTATTATTAGTTTAGCTGCGGGAAGTTTGATTGGAACCATATTGGATATCGACGGACGTTTTCAACGCCTTACAGGCAAATTTGGATCGTCTCAACTAAGCCAAGGCCTATCGACTGCTGTACTGTTATTCTGCATCGGTACACTCTCCATCCTAGGACCAATCCAAAGTGCATTGTATGCTGACCATACCTTTCTATTTACCAACGCTACGCTGGACTTTGTTACGTCCATGGTATTGGCCTCAACTTATGGTATTGGTATCGCATTATCAGCAATCGTATTGTTTTTGTGGCAAGGCAGTATTTATGTGTGTGCCGGATTTTTGGCACCCTTTTTATCTCCTGCGCTAATGACTGAAATTTCTATCATCGGCGGCATCTTAATTGCAAGTTCCGGTATTGGTATTTTAGGTTTGAAAGACTGCAAGACGCTTAATATGCTCCCTGCGCTTTTGGTACCGCCAATTTGGTTTCTGTTAAAAAACCTATTAGGTATATAAAATTTTATAAAAATAAGTCCTGCGAAACATCTTATAGGGAAACCTGTAAGATGTTTTTTTATATCTATCCCCCTGCAATCTATAAGAAACTACAAGAATATTTTTAACATTACGAAATATGCTATATTGTAATCGATAATATATGGCGGCCACCAATCGATGATGTAGTTATTCTAAAGGGGGATTCGTTATGAGTATAACAAAAAAACACTATATTCATCTAGGCGTTATGTTTATTTTGACGCTTCTAATCAGCCTGATACCACCGTTCGGACAAATCACATCCATCGGTATGAAAACCTTGGCAATCTTTGTGGCCGTATTATACGGTTGGCTTACCTACGATTTAATTCTTCCTAGTATTTATGGTTTCTTTGGTTTAACAGTACTTGGCATCATGAGTTCGGCCGATGCACTTTCTATTGGTTTGGGAAATTCACAGGTTGTATCCATCCTTGCTGCAATGGCATTTTCCGGCGCTATGGAGGCCGTAGGCGTTACCCGCATGATGGCCAACTGGCTTTTAACCCAAAAAACATTCAGAAAAAGCCCTTGGTTCTTAGTTTCTGCTATTATCGGTTCCTCCTATGTATTAGGTTTGGCAGGTGCCGGTTTAGCAGCAATTATGTTGATTTGGGCCACTGTTATGGACATTGCTCGTGAGGGCAACTTTAAGAAAGGCGATTCTTTAATCACATTCATGATTATGATGGTTATTGCTGCAGCCTTCTCCGGTGGATTCGCTATTCCTTTCCATGCAATTTCTTTAATTTTCACAGCTTATTTTACACAAGCAACTGGTTTGACATTCGCAATTGGACCTTTCGTAGCAGTTGCAATTCCTACTACCGTGGCCGTTTTGGTGCTTATGGTTCTATGTGCGAAATTCATCTTCCGTTTAGATGCCAATAGATTCTCCATGTCTGATGAAATCATTGCTCGTTTGGAACAGCAAAAAGTAGAACGACCTGCTAAGATTGGTTTTGTTGTTTTGATTCTTTATATGCTGGCGTTAATTTTACCATCTACTTTCCCTAAAATGCCGGGGGCAGCATTGTTAAATGCTTTGGGCATCGCTGGGGTAAGCTTAATCGGTATGTTTGTACTGGCAATTGTTTCTGTCAATGGTGAACACATTCTGAATTTAACAAACGTTTGGTCACATTCTATTGATTGGTCATTGGTATTGTTGCTAGCCGTAACATTTCCATTGGCAGAGGCAATGCGTGCTGCTGATGCGGGGATTATGCCTACCATCGTTGGCTTAGTAATGCCAATCGTATCTAAAATGGGCGCCACAACTTTCATGATTGTATGTATGATTATTCTGGGCATCCTGACTCAAGTTACACACAATATTGTATTGGCTGCAATGTTTACACCATTTTTAGTGCCATTATGCGTACAGCTTGGCGGTAACCCATACGTTATGTTCTTCATTATGTACTTCGCTCTAAATGCATCTTATATGACTCCGGCAGCAAGTTTTCAATCGGCTATGGCACATGCCCATGAAGCTGTAGATGCTAAGTGGTGCTATATTTATGGCTTCTTATTCTCTATTTTCACATGGATTATCCTCATAATCGTTACAATGCCTCTGGGCAAAATTTTTTACGGTTGATTAAGGCATTAAACTATCACTATTTTTGTTTTTGATGTCTTTGATTTTTAATTTAAAAATTTCTAAGGAGGAATTAATTTATGACAAGCAGAAAAGCATTTGCTGACAAAATTATGTTATTAGGGATTGATGGTATGGATCCACGTCTTACCAGAAAATATGTAGACGAAGGTATCATGCCAAACACAGCTGAATATATCAAACGCGGTGCAGCCAGACACGACCTGATAATGCTGGGCGGCCACCCAACCGTTACCCCACCAATGTGGACCACTTTGGCAACCGGTGCTTATGCAAACGTTCATGGTATTACCGGGTTCTTCCGCAAAGGGAATGATATTGACGAAATTGACTATAACTTAGATAGCCGCAACTGTAAAGCAGAACCAATGTGGAATGTTTTAGCGGAAGCAGGTAAAAAAACATTAGTATTCCATTGGCCTGGCAGTGCTTGGCCTCCAACCAGCGACAGCGAAAACTTATTTGTAGTTGACGGTACTGCTCCCGGCGTTCCTGGTATGTCCAGTTCTTTGGTTGACCATGAATTTATTTTCAGAGCAGGCGAAGAATATAACGAAGTTACATTTATTCCTGCAGCTCCAATTGAAGCAAGCGCAGCTTGTGTAACGACTGATTTGGCTGATGACGATGCCGAAGTTGCAGGCCTGTATGAAAGTGCTGCAAATACTGAAAGTAAATCCCGTAAAGCACTGCTCTACAAATTAGCACAGGGTAGTGTAAATGCAAGTGAAGGTAACCACAACGAAGTAGTTTCTCCAATTAAACCTGCTGAAGGTTGGGAAAATGCACCGGAAGGCGCATTAGAATGTACCATTCTTTATTCCATGGGGTACTTGAGAAGACCGGTTCTGATTCTGAAAAATGAAGAAGGCATCTATGACCGCGTAGCAATCTATAAGAAAAAGAAAGATACAGAGCCAATTGTTACATTGTTTGTAGGCAAATCTGTTCGCAGTGTTATCGATGATGCGATGCTGCCAAGCGGCGGTTCCTTACAGGCCGGCAGAAACCATAAACTGCTCCGCTTAGATCCGGAAGGTAAATCCTTAATTTTAAGCGTATCTTATGCAATGGCAGTTGGTTCTGATGCTCTGTATCATCCAAAGAGAATTTACAAAGGTATCGTTGAAAACTGCGGCTTGCCTGCAACCTTATCTATGTACGGCATGCAGGATGATATGTTAATTACCGAATGTATGCTGGATGACTGGTATGGTGTAGCAGATTGGCAGGCAGATGCACTTCATTATATGATCGAAAAAGAAGGCATCGAAATGATCTTCTCCCACTATCATAGCATCGACTTAGAAGAACATCAGTTTATTAAACATTTGGCGGAAAGAGACTTCAACCGCAATCCGGTAGAAGTAGCTGAAAAATGGATGAGAAACTTATATATTCAGGCCGACTACTATCTGGGCAAATTCTTGCACTTCCTGGATGAAGGCTGGACCATTTTAATCTTCTCTGACCATGCACAGGTTGCTCCTAAACATGACGTTCCAATGCTGTGCGACCTGAATGGTGTTTGCACACCTGTTATGGAAGAATTGGGCTACACCGTACTGCAGAGAAATGCAGAAGGTAAGAAAATTCCTAAGATTGACTGGACCAAAACCAGAGCAGTTGTACAGCGTGAAGGCCATATTTACCTGAATATCAAGGGCAGAGAAAAACATGTTATGGAAGATGGCTCTATCCTGGATGGTATCGTAGATCCTGCTGACCAGTACGAATTGGAAGAACAGATTATGACCGACCTGTATGGTTATAAAGATAAGAAAACAGGCCATCGTGTATTCTCCGTTGCATTAAGAAACCGCGATGCAGTGCTGTTAGGTCAGGGTGGTCCTGAAGGCGGCGATATTATCGCTTGGCATGCAGAAGGTTATAACTTTGACCATTCCGACTGCTTATCTACTACATGGGGTGAAGGTGACACTTCCGTATCTCCTATCTTCATTGCAGCAGGGAAAGGTATTAAAGAAGGATTCGAAACAGATCGCATCATTCGTCAGATTGACTTCGCAGCTACCGTTGCAGGTTTAGCAGGGGTAAGATTCCCGGCACAGTGTGAAGGTGCACCTGTATATCCAATCTTTGCAGAAGAATTCTAATTTGAATAGTTCTCTAAATTCAGAGAGAAGTGAGTTTCTCACTTCTCTCTTTACATAGTAGTTCCTTTATGGAATCGGTTTGATTTTGATTAAGAAGGTGTTTTTATGAATGACTTAAAAGAAATGAGCAATTTTAAATCAGAAGCACGTTTGGATATGTTGAAAGCAAGAACGAAACGCTGCGTATGTAAATTTTGCGGGAATAAACTACGTTTGAAACGTATTATTTTCTCTTCGTATGAGGAAGTACGCGTAGAAATTTTCTGTGAAAAATGCAATCGAATTGAGTTTGGTGTAGAACCGGAAATTTATACAAGTGCAAAATATTTTGTGGAAGAGACAAAATTTAATCATTTCGCAGATTTAGACGAAAATGAGCGTACCAAACAAATGAATATTGCCAAAGTATGCGATATTATGTCCTGGGGAAATATGAATTTAGGCTTTTTAAATAAAGAAGGTTTTAGGGTACCGGTCGAAATGAATGAAAATCTTTTGGGCGAATGCATCACTTTAAAAGAAAAAGATATGGAAGAAATCTTAAAAACGCTAGATTCTATTGACTCCTTTAGTGCAATAGATTTTGTGCATAAACCAATGGACGGTGAGTAATATGAGCGATAACTATGTGATTGAATGTAAGAACTTATCCTGTCGCATGGGGAAACATTATTTGATAAAGGATATCAACTGGAAAGTAGCTCCCGGAGAACATTGGGTCGTGTATGGCATGAACGGCAGCGGAAAAACTACTCTGCTCTCAATTATTGCAGGGTTTAAACATTATACTTCTGGAACATTAAAATTATTCGGAGAAGAATACACAAATGAAAATGCTTTGGCGATGCGTAAAAAGATAGGGTTTGTAAGCGGATCTTTTTTTGATGTGCATTACCACAAAGAAAATGTGCTGGATATTGTTTTAAGCGGCTTAACCGGTACATTAAGTTTGGATAATGATTTAACGGTTGAAGATGCTGCATATGCCTATGAATTATTACGAGCATTGCATTTAGAGGAGAAAATGAATCGTC
>JAFNVD010000062.1 GCA_017383785.1 Peptococcaceae bacterium
GGATTTGGATATGCCTCTTTTGGAAAGGGCGCAGTTAAAGGCCGATACATATTCCGGAAGCTGCAATTTATCTTTTGTCCGGGGGAATGCAGTGTGTTTGCCTTTTGATGATGCCAGTTTTGATGTAGTTGTATCCCAAACCTTGTTAACCAGTATTTATGACTATGAAAAGGTGATGCAGGAAATGCGTCGCGTGTGCCGTCCGGGCGGGCGGATTGCAGCTTTGAATCCTATTAGTTTTCGCCAGATCTATCAACATGCCGGAAATTATCCTGCGGATGCAACTTGGGTGACAAGCTACAATAAATGCATGGGAATTTTAGAGCGGCTTTACAATGCTTACGGGACAATGGAACAGTATGCAGCGGGGATTATTCCGATGAAAGTACCGGAGCTGTTTGCTCATGCCGGCCTTGAACATGTAAAGGCATATCCTATTGGCTCATTTCTTTCTTTAAGCAATGATGCAATGACTAAGGAAGATAAACGCCGATATATTTTACTGGATCATAAGTCTGAAATGGAGAAGTTTTCGGCTTATATGGAATTGCCGGAGGCCAATGACTGGGTGAGTGTTCATGAGGCTAATGAGATTAAAGAAGCCTTTGCCAAACGCCGGGATTACTTACTGGAACATCTTGATGATAATAGAATCTGGGAATGGATGGGCACCACATCTCTTTTAGTAGTAGGTGAATATACGAAGCAGGATATAAGTGCGTCCAAAGAAGAATGTCTGATGGATGAACTTCGGGCAGAAACAGATAAATATAGAAAGATATTAGAAAATTTACATATAGAGATTCAGGAAAAATGGCACCATTCCGGTGCCGGCCGTACGGCCTCTGTGTCCATAACTGTTGAAGGGACAGATATTTGCGTGAAAGGGGTTGGGGTCACTCCTGCTCATGCAGCTGCTCATGGCTACCGCCTGTTGATGGGAGTATTGGCAGCAGGGTCAATGGACAGATATGAAAAGTCATTTACGGCAAAAGAACTGGAAGAGCTTGGCGGAAAACTTTTGGAAGAAACATTAAACCGTGGTTCGAAAGGACCTGGTACCCCTCTGATCGATTTCCGTACAACTGAGCAAAAGATGAACGCATGGGATTTTTCGTCAGTTGATGGAGAATATGCAGCTTTGCCATTTGAACGTATGGCAGATGGACAGGTTAAGTGGCTTCCGGAAGTGCTGCGCAGCGCATATTATGGGGATAATGGTATCGGTGCAGGACTTACTGAACAGGATGCTGTGGTTGATGGTTTGTGTGATATTGCCAAACATTATGCTGTAAGAAAGACCTTAGTGGAAGGGCAGACGCCTCCGCTTTTGCCGGAAGAAATGATACATACACTTCCTGAGGTCTTACAGGAAGCAATCTGTGCATTACAGCATAGTAAAACATGCTGCTTAAGGCTGATGGATGCCTCTTGCGGTATAGGGCTGCCGGTTGTTGCAGCTATGCTCATAGATCAGAAACGCGGTACAGCAATCTTAAAGTTTGGTGCACATCCAAAGCTGGATGAGGCATTGTCCTGTTGTATTGCAGAGCTTATGGCGGATCAGGGATATGACAGCCCTGTAAATATGAAACGTGTTGATATGACGCAGTCCGAAGGGACCAATTACCCTCGCTGTTTTAATCATATGAATGGGCAGTCAGATGTGTATCCGGCATCTATTGTGAATACGACATCTTCTTGGGAATATCGTCCTTGGAAAGCAGCGGAAGATGATGTTTTAGGGCATATGTTGACTCTTTATCAGGAACTGGGCGGGGATATTTATATTGGCAGATATCCATTTATAGATATATCTGCGGTGCAGGTTATTGTGCCGGGTATAAGCATGCTTTACGATTTTGGGACAATTCGCATGCATGAGCGTAAGATGGCTGATACAGTAAAATACAGTTTTCGCAATATGGCCAATGTAAGTGCTGAGGAACAAAAACGAGCCATGCAGTATGCCCAATTGAAAATGGGCTGGCGAAAGGAAAGCAGTTTCGCAAGTCTTACCGGCATTTCATATACGCCAATGGTTCTTGGAGTGCCATTGGATGCAGCAATGATTTATGGATTGCTGCAGTTGCATGATGGTGCTTATGATACTGCATTAGAAATATTGAAACATTATTCCTATGATAGTTTGGGAAATCCGTTGGCAGTCCAGGTGCTTTGTGAGATGATAAAGAATATTTCCAGCGGCGCAGACATGGAACAACTTAAAAGTCAATTAGCTGTGATGTATTCGGATGAGTGGGTAGAAGCTGTAGCGGCAATACTTGATGATCCTTTAGGAGCATTACCTGTGTTGACCTGCCCGGATTGCAAAAACTGTAGCGTTAAAAACAATTGCAAAGCGCAAAAAACCGTGGGATTAATGCAACGGATAAGAAACAGCTGCTGTTGAGGAAGTCCTGCACTTGTAAAAGCGATAAACAGCGGCATTGATGAGCACGAGCAAAATGGCATCACTGTTCCAAAAAAGAGCTTGTGAAAAAGCCTTTTGAGGCAAAGAAAAAGCTATATCAGAGAATGGAGCAACATCTGGATGAGGCACTTGATAAGGTGGAATGTCTTGCCAAAGAGCCAGAGCTTATGAAAGATGTGGAAATGGCAGAGCCTTCTATGCTTGGAGCTGTGGCAGAGCCGGAATTTCAGTATGGGGCAGACGCCTTTGAAGCCTATCAGCAGTCAGGAAAAGCAGAGACAGCGGTGGCGTCAGAGGTAAAGGTGCAAGAAGTAAAGGGTAAGAGCCGATAGAGTCAGAGGGGTATCACTTGAGGGTCAATGTCATTTAGTTAAATAAGAAATTGTTAAGTTAAGGAGTAAATCGTTGGATTTACTCCTTGATTTGCTTTGAAACAAAAATTCCTCATTAAGTTTAGAGAATTTTAAGAAATAATTTTCAAGAATAGCATTAAAACCAGGGAACACATGATATAATAAAGGAGCAAAAGTGTTACGTTAGGCGTTTAGAGAGATTTGAAAAAAACAGAACAGATAGTACAAAAGAAACAGATATTTTAGGTAATTTATTTTTAGGTTAATTAGTAGTTAGAGCAGACAATAACACGGAAATTAAGGTAGTAAGTAAGGACAGTAAGTAAACGTGCACACAAGGTAGAAAAACTTCTTTCACAAGAAGTCTTAAAATATACCTATCCAATGCTATTAAAGATGCAATTACAGAATATTATAAAGTCTATAACGAAAAAGATTTTTCACGTAATAGAAAACTGCCATTCCAAAAAATGGTAGAATTATTACTTTCCATGCAGGGAGGAAGTTTAAAGA
>JAFNVD010000063.1 GCA_017383785.1 Peptococcaceae bacterium
AGACCGAGTAGCTTATTATGGGCTGACAAGGGTATATAATGCAAAAGCATATTTATATTTTTTGCCGTTGGCTCTGCTTGTGTCGGTCAATCTGTGGAACGGCATCCATATCAATCATACCGGCAGTGAAATTCTTTTTCATATATTGACCATGTTTAATATTGGTTTTTTAGAAGAAGTGATTTTTCGGGGATTTTTGTTTAAAATGATGGCAAAGGACAATGTCCGGCTGGCCATTGTGGTTAGTGCGGTTACCTTTGGTATTGGGCATATTGTCAATTTGTTCAATGGTGCGGATCTGATTCCGACATTGCTGCAAATTTGCTATGCCATTTCGATTGGTTATTTATTCGTGATTATTTTTTATAAAAGCGGTTCACTTATTCCGTGTATCATAGCTCATGCCCTATTTAATGCATGTTCTATTTTTAATATAGAAACGGCAGTATCGCTGTATATTGCACCGGTAGTGTTGGTGATTGTACCGATTGTGTATGCCGTTTATATTGATAAAACAGTGATAAAACAGTAATAAATCAGTGAAAGAAGAGGAGATAACAATATGACACAGCAATCTATCAACGAACGTTTTACTTTTCGTGAAATTTACATGTATGAAATTCCACAGGCTATTGGTATTGAACAGGTATGCTTTCCGCCAAATGAGGCTTGTTCTGCACAAGCCATGAAAGAACGCATTGCCTGTGCACCGGAGCTGTTTTTAGTGGCGATCGAAAATGAAAGCGGCTTGTTGGCAGGCTTTTTGAATGGTCTGGCTACCGATGAAACCACTTTCCGTGATGAATTTTTCACAGATGCCAATTTACACAATTATGATGGCAAAAATATTATGCTTCTGGGCCTTGATGTATTGCCGCAGTATCGTATGCAGGGTTTGGCTCGTGAATTGGTAAATCAGTATTGTGCCAGAGAACAGGCAAGAGGACGCGAAGCATTGATTCTGACTTGCTTAGAAGAAAAAGTAGAGATGTACAAGAAGTTTCAGTTTGAAGATGACGGCATGTCAAGCTCTACATGGGGTGGAGAACAGTGGCATCAGATGACAAGACGCCTAAAATAATGCTCGTAGTTGAGCAGGAAGGAGCCTTGTATGGCACAGCAATATAGCAAAGAAGATATACGCAAGGTTACGATATTACAATTTGCACTGCTGGCAGTATTGTTGGCAGTAGCCTTTGTGTTGTATTATTTCCTGGCAGTACGGCCGAACGGCACATGGATTGGTTTACAGCCTATTGTCAAAAATAATCTTGCATGGCTATGGATGTTACCCGGCCTTACAGTACCGTTGCTGATTTTATATGTATTTTTGAAACTGATTCCGTCTATGGATTATATCTATGACGAAAACGTACGAGCACTGGCAGATATGTATTCGCTAAAATTTATGGTAGGATACTTTCTAATCAATGCCTTTATGGAGGAAGTATTATTTCGTGGAGCATTGCAGTGCAGCATAGGGTTATTGCCTGCAGCAATCATATTCACATTGGTACATGTATCCTATTATAAAAAGCCGCTGATGCTGGTAGAAGTATTTGTATTGGGGCTGTTTATCGGCTTTTTATTTGAAATGACACAGTCTTTGTGGATTACGACAATTTGTCATGCGGCATATAACTGGATTTTGATGTGGCTTATCAAAACAGAACGGGTACAGTATCGACAATCAAATTTGTAATATAGAATGCAGTAACATATAAAAATCCTCCGGCGATGTACCGGAGGATTTTTGCATATAGTTTGGAATCTTATTGTTCTTTAGACATTTTTACAGCAGCATCGAATTCGTCCTGCATATCTTTGGTTGGTTCTTTATCCAACAGGGAGAATACAACGATTGCGATTACTGCTAAGATGAATGCAGGCAGCAGTTCGTATACGCTGAAGATACCGCCAACATTTGTTTTCAGCCAGTTGAAGAGAATGGTACTGGAAGCACCCACAACAACACCGGCGATAGCACCGTTTCTGGTCATACGTTTCCAATACAGGCTCATGAATACTGCAGGACCAAAGGAAGCACCCAGCCCGGCCCAAGCATAGCTTACGATACCGAAGATAGAGCTGTTAGGGTCCATACCCATAAACAGAGCGATAAAGGAAATCAACAATACAGCACCACGGCTCATCAGCATGACTTCATTTTCGGATGCTTTTTTGCGCATCAAGCCTTTGTAAATATCGTTAGACAAAGCAGAGGATGCTACCAAAAGCTGAGAAGCAGCGGTAGACATAATTGCTGCTAAGATCGCAGACAAGAATACACCGGTCAGGATTGGGTTAAACATCTGGTTAATCAGTACCATGAAAATGGTTTCGTGCTGACCTGCAGCCAATGGCTCAGCCAGATAAATATGACCCAAAGGACCAACCATAACAGCTGCAAACAGTGTAATGATAACCCATACCATTGCTACGATGGTAGCAGGAGTGATATCTTTTGGTTTTTCTACAGCCATGAAACGAACCAGAATATGTGGCTGACCGAAATACCCAAGACCCCATGCCAGAGAAGATGCAATCAACAGCCATGTACAGCTGCCATCCCCATTCGGGAAGAGCTGCCAGTTGGCAGGATTCATCTGTGCAAAGCTACTGCTAAACCCACCGGCAGAGAATACAATAGCACCCGGTACAAATACCAGAGCGATAAACATCAGTACACCCTGAATCGCATCAGTGGTACATACAGCCAAGAACCCACCCAGGAAAGTGTAGGAAATGATAATCAAACTGATTACCAGTAAGCCCTGTGTATAGCTAATTGGGAAAATTGTAGAGAATAATTTAGCCCCTGCTACAAACATAGAAGATGTGTAGATCAGGAAGAAAATAATACTTGCTACAGCGGTAGCGGTTTTCAGAATAGAAGTTTTGTCTTTAAAACGATTCTGCAAGTAGTCAGGCAATGTTAAAGAGTTTTGAGAAACTTCTGTAAAACTACGTAATCTACGAGCTACCAATACCCAGTTTAAAAATGTACCGATGGCCAAACCAATAGCGGTCCAGGTTGCTTCTTTAAAGCCTGCCAAGGACAAGTATGCCAGCCCCGGTAACCCTGTTAACAGCCAGCCGCTCATGTCAGATGCCTGAGCACTCAATGCTGTTACCCACGGATTCAGACTACGTCCACCTAAAACATAGTCGGATACTGTGGTGTTGCGACGTGCATAATAGAAACCAATACCGATCATGATAACCATATATATCGCAATGACCATAAAGATGCCAAATTGACGATCCATAAAAATCCCCCTTAAATATAGTATTATAAAATATGCTGTATATTATCTCATATTTTCTTCTAAAAAACAACCATAAAAGACATTTATCTTCGCATTGTGCACAATAAAATTTTTTATTATTATAAAAATTACGTTATTTTGTATACAAAATAGAGGAAATTCGCAATCAATCAGCAATCATTGAAATACAGAATAGACGAAAAGCAAGGAAAGGTGTATAATAAACAATATATGTGATAAAATGCGCAACACAATTGGGGGCGTTTGCTATGAAAACCATTACTACACAGCAAATTACAGAAGCTGTACGACAATTATGTATGGACGTAAGCTATGATTTGCCGCAGGATGTAGAAGCGGCACTGGAACAAGGCTTAGCAAAAGAAGAATCTTCTTTCGGGAAATACTGTTTAGAACAAATTATTCACAACTGTCATTTGGCCAGAGAACACCGGCAAGCCATGTGCCAGGATACCGGGATTGCGGTAGTGTATCTGTATATCGGGCAAGATGTGCATATTATCGGAGGCAGCCTTGCCGATGCGGTAAACGAAGGGGTGCGTCAAGGCTATGAAGATGGCTATTTGCGCAAATCAGTCGTAGAAGAGCCGTTGTTTGAACGCATGAATACCGGGGATAACACACCGGCTGTGATGCATATGGAACTGGTACCGGGCGATCAGCTACGCATTATGGTGGTGCCAAAAGGTGCCGGCAGTGAAAATATGGGTGCCATGAAAATGCTGAAACCTGCCGATGGGCTGGAAGGTGCCAAGCAGTTTATCTTGGATACTGTGCGGAATGCCGGGGGGAACCCTTGCCCACCGATTGTGGTAGGGATTGGCGTAGGCGGTACTATGGAAAAAGCACCGATGCTGGCCAAACAAGCATTAACCCGCGAAATTGGGTCTCGCAATCCAAATCCGCTGTATGCAAAATTAGAAGAAGAATTGCTAGAAGCAATCAATAATATGGGGATCGGTCCACAGGGCTTAGGCGGCCGTGTCACAGCTTTGGCTGTACATATCGAATATTATCCGACCCACATTGCCATGCTGCCGGTAGCGGTAAATATCAACTGTCATGCAGCACGTCACAAAGAAGTAGTGCTGTAAGGAGGGATACAACATGAGTGAAATTAAAAAACTGACCACACCTCTGACAGCAGAAGCCATTCGCGACCTGAAAGCAGGCGACAGTGTATTATTATCCGGCGTGATTTATACCGCCCGTGATAAAGCACATAAACGTCTGTGTGATACCTTGGCAGAAGGCAAACCACTGCCTGTAGCGTTAGAAAATCAAGTGATTTATTATGTAGGGCCTGCACCTGCAAAACCGGGGCAGCCAATTGGGTCTTGCGGGCCTACCACATCCAGCAGAATGGATAGCTATGCGCCAATCCTAATGCGTGAAGCAGGGCTGAGAGGGATGCTGGGGAAAGGACCACGCTCCAAAGAAGTGGTAGATACTATGAAAGAAACTACTTCCGTATACTTGGCAGCCATCGGGGGTACCGGCGTATCCATTTCTCATTCGGTAAAAAAAGCAGAAGTGATTGCTTATGAAGATTTGGGCACCTGTGCCATTCGTCGTTTAGAAGTAGAAGATTTGCCATGCATCGTGGCAATTGATTGCCAAGGCAATAATTTATATGAAATCGGGGTAAAGACATATGAAAAATAAATCTGTAGATGTATTGCTGGTAGGTGCCGGCATTATGAGTGCTACATTAGGTGCGTTGATCAAAGAAGTAGCACCGGAATGGAATATTACAATCGTAGAAAAACTGGGCAGCGCAGGCTTAGAAAGCTCTGATCCATGGAACAATGCAGGGACAGGCCATTCTGCATTATGCGAATTAAACTACTCTGTAGAACAGAAAGATGGCAGTATGGATGTAACCAAAGCCATCAAAATCAACGAACAGTTTCAGGTATCTCGTCAGTTCTGGAGCTATCTGGTGAATACAGGCCAACTGGCAAATCCACAGGACTTTATTATGCCAATTCCACATATGAGTTTGGTAGAAGGGGATAAAAACGTAAAATTCCTGAGAAAACGCTTTGATGTATTGTCCGGCAATCCGTTGTTTGCAGGTATGGAATATACCGAAGATACAGAAGTATTAAAACAGTGGGTACCGCTCATGATGAAAGACCGTACAAGCACTGACCCAATCGCTGCTACTCGTATCGAGACCGGTACCGACGTAAACTTTGGTACATTGACTAACATGCTCATTGGCAATATGCAGGATAAAGGGGTAGAAGTACGGTACAACACAAAAGTAAAAGATGTCACACGCAACAGTGATGGAAAATGGGATGTAAAAGTACAGAGCGGTCATCGCAAAGAAACCATTACCGCAAGATTTGTATTCCTGGGTGCAGGTGGCGGCAGTCTGCCATTGTTGCAGAAATCCGGCATCACAGAAAGCAAAGGCATCGGCGGGTTCCCAATCAGCGGTCTGTTTATGGTATGTAAAAACCCTGAAATCGTAAAAGAACACCATGCCAAAGTATACAGCAAAGCCAAAATCGGTGCACCTCCAATGAGCGTACCACACTTGGATACCCGTGTCATTGACGGGGAAGAATCCTTGCTGTATGGTCCATTTGCAGGGTTCTCTCCAAAATTCCTGAAAACAGGTTCCTTCTTAGACTTGCCACTGTCTGTAAAACCACACAATCTGGTAACCATGCTTTTAGCAGCATTGAAAGAGTTTGGTCTGGTAAAATATCTGGTAGGGCAGTTGTTATTAAATGACAAAAAACGCCTGGAAGATCTGCACAACTTTGTACCAAGTGCCAAACTGGAAGACTGGGATCTGCTGGTGGCAGGCCAGCGTGTACAGGTAATCAAAAAAGGTGGCAATCTGCAGTTCGGTACCGAAGTAGTACATGCAGCCGATGGCAGCATTGCAGCGCTGTTAGGCGCAAGCCCTGGGGCAAGCGTAGCAGTAGACGTTATGCTGAACCTGATGAAAGATTGCTTCCCACAGGAATACCCAACCTGGGAAGGCAAAATCAAAGAAATGATTCCGACATACGGTATCAAATTAGAACAGAATCCGGATCTGCTGAAACAAATTCAGGCCGAAACCGACAAAGCATTAAAACTGAATCTGTAATTGTTTATAAAAGGCATTGCACAAATCGTGCAGTGCCTTTTACAATTTACCCTATAGTACACATTTACATATTATGATAAATACTTCCAAAAATATATAGACAATGGATAATGACTATGGTAAAATATGAACCAGAGCGCAGTCACGTTGTTTTGCACAGCGCATGACGGCCGGACGGACTTGCCCTGTAGAAGGGTGGTGGTAATAAGATGACATGGGAAGCTTTTTCTTGC
>JAFNVD010000064.1 GCA_017383785.1 Peptococcaceae bacterium
AAGGCCGCGTATGGGGTCGTGGCACGGTAGACACCAAAGCCAGTCTGTTTTGTATTTTTGCAGCAGTGGAAGAGCTGATAGCCGGTGGATATGTGCCAAATTGCGATGTGTATATTGCCTCTAGCTGTACGGAAGAATGGAGCGGCGACGGTGCTCCAAGCACAGTACAGTACTTAGAAGCACAAAATATTCGTTTGCGTCTGGTGCTGGACGAAGGCGGTATGATTATCGAAGAACCGATTGCCGGAGTCAAAGGTACCTATGCTATGATTGGAATCGTAGAAAAAGGCTATGGGGATGTCAAATTTATTGCCAGAGGCAATGGAGGCCATGCCAGTGCGCCGGGCAAAAATACACCGTTGGTGCGTTTGGGCAAATTTATGACCGATGTAGAAAAGCATCCGCCATTTGAAGCCCAGTTTACACCGGTAGTAGCAGAAATGTTCCGCCGTATTGCGCCAAACATGAATTTTGGCATGAAGCTGTTATTTTCTAACGTATGGCTGTTTAAACCTTTATTGTTAAAAGTAATGCCGGCCGTAAGCTCGGCAGCCGGTGCGATGCTCAAAACTACACTGGCATTTACCATGGCAAAAGGGGCAGATGGTGCCAATGTATTGCCTCAGGAAGCCCATGTAGTGGGGAATATGCGCTTTATTCATCATCAGCCAAACAAAGAAAGTATTGAATGCATCAGCAAAATTGCAGCCAAATATGATATCGAGACAGAAGTATTGTATCAGGACAGCCCATGTCCGATTGTAGATTTCAAAGGCAAAGAGTTTACAATGGTGGAAGATATTATCCATGAAATTTATCCGGGCGTTGGTACTTGTCCATACGTTATGACCGGCGGTACCGATGCCAAATATTATAGCAAAATCAGTGATAATTGCATTCGTTTTGCACCGCTTTATATTGACGGGCAGCAGTATAGCAGTATCCATGGCTTGAACGAAAATATTTACCAAGGTACATTGCCTATGGGTGTAGATTTCTACAAAGCTGTGATTCAGAGAGTGTAATGATTGCATGCAAAAAGAAACGCTTTTCTTGCATATAAAAATGCGGTATACTTATCGGTATGGAATGGTTTGAAAGGAGTTATTGCGATGCAGTATCAATTAGAAGTAGAAGATAAAGATGCATATTTAGCATCTACCCATTATATTGACTGGCAGAATCCAATGATTCTGGCGAAAGCGGAAGAATTGTTTGCCGATTGCGGTACAGAGCTTGAGAAAATCAAAGCAGCGTTTACATTTGTACGTGATGTGATTCCTCATTCGGGAGATATTCAGAGCCATAAAATCACCCATACAGCGTCCGAAGCGTTGGCAGAGGGTGAAGGGGTATGTTATGTAAAATCTATGCTTTTAGCAGCGTTATTGCGCAGTCAGGGCATTCAGACAGGGCTATGCTATCAGCGTTTGGCCAGAGCCAATGACCATATCATTCATGCGTTAAATGCCGTATATTTGAGTGATATGCAGAAATGGGTGCGTGTAGATGCCAGAGGCAATCTGCCGGGCAAAGAGGCAGAATTTTATATCGATACACCGGATGCAGAACAGCTGGTATTTACCGTGCGTCCGGAACTGGATGAGGTAGATTACCCAACCATTTATGCCAAGCCACCGGTGGTAACTACCAAAGTATTAGAAGAAAATACAGACTGTGCAGAAGTGCTGAAATGCAAACTGCCTGCTCAGCTGTAATATCGGAGGAACGACAGTATGTCTAAGAAAAATAACAATACAGCAGAAGTACAAGAACCTGCTGCTAAAAATACACCAAAGAAAAAAATGAGCAAAAAAGAAAAACGTGCTATTGCAGAGCAGCGTACCAAAGAATTGAACCAGAAAAAAACACGTAATTACGGTATTGGGTTTGCATTCTCTTTGGTTGCAATCGCAATTTCCTTCTTGTATAAACCGGAAGTGGGGACTGCAATGTGGTCTTACACACAGATGGGTTGCTATGCAATTATGGGTGTTGCAGGGTTTTTCTTGAAAAATGGTGCCAAATATGAGGAAAATGTAAAACGTGCGAAAACCATGGATATGATTGGCCTTATCTTTATTGTGATGTGCTTGGGTATGATCATGGCAGAGGCTGTAGCATTGTTTATGGCATAATAAAAAGTCAATAAGATAATATAAAAAGCTTTCGGAGTAAAATAGCTCCGAAAGCTTTTTGTGTTTATTATGGAATACTGATTTGAATATAGATTTTTAGAGCTGTTCGTTCATTTCCTGAGTCGCTAAGAAAATATCATACCAGCTTTCCTCAATATATTCGGCCTCTTTGCGGGTAAGCTCAATATCATTGTTGCGGAACCGATAATTAATAGGGAACCACTGCGGATTGCCTTTCATGAGGCAATATGCTTCGCCAAAGGTATTGGCCTGATACAGCCGTTCATAATCTGCGCTGATTTTGTAAACCACAAAGACATCTTTGTAAAGATCGGTCAATTCTTTATATGCGTCGGCAGTTTCGGTATATTGCTGCATATCGCCTAAAGCATCCAAAATGCCGTTGTAATACCACGCTTGTTTTTCTTTTGGTGCGTTAAAGCGTTCCCATACTCCATCGCCCAACGCAGTATAATCTCTGGCAATACTGCGCATGTTGGATAGTTTATCCGCCAACACCAGCATTTTAATACGATCATCCGCCTGTTTTAATGCCATAATAGCAGTTGTTTTGCGCTCCGCCCAGCTTTTGCTTTTATCCTCACTGTGATGACCTACCAAGGAGGCCACATCATCCCCAAACAGTGCAGCAATTTCTTCTAAAGTAGTATCGGTATCCTCAACGGTATCGTGTAGAAGTCCTGCAATCTGCACATTGAGATCGGCTTGCATATTAGAGAGAATCAGCATTGTTTCTAATGGATGTACAATATACGGTGTGTCTGTACCTTTGCGTACCTGACCGGCGTGGCGCTCAGTTGCAAATATAATAGCACGGTTCAAATCTTCTACGGTATTTTCTTTCATGTCAAATAGTGCCCCTTTCAGTTGTAAATTTATTATTTCTTAATGTTTTCTATTTTGATTACTTCATATCCTGCATTTTGTACAGCACGAATCAAATCGGCATTGGTGATTGTTTCACTACAGTCTACCATAGCACATTTGGCCCCTACATTTACACGGGCTTTCACACCATCTACACTGTTTAATGCAGTTTCCACCCGCACATTGCAGTGTGGGCAGGTCATGCCTTTGATGATTAAGTTCTTTTCCATGAGCAGTCACTTCCTTGTGTAGTCTATTGTAATGGTTTGCAACAGGATTTGCAATAAAATAAGGGATGTATTTTTTCACAAAACAGTTTACGTCTCTTTATGCATTGTGATAAAATAAAGAAGATAGCAAATCAAGTATTGGAGGCAATCTTTATGGCAACCGTATTAAAAAATATTGCAGTAAGTGATGATTTTTATCTGCTGAAAGCTTCGGGTAAATTTGACGGCAAAATGGGGCAGTTCTGCATGCTGCGTGCATGGGATGAGTATCCTGTATTGTCTCGTCCAATCAGTATTTTTGATTGTGATGACGAAGGGATTAGCTTTTTATACAAAGTAGTGGGTCAGGGTACTGAGATTCTGGCACAGTTAAAAGAAGGCGATGATATCGATGTACAGGGGCCTTATGGCACCGGTTTTCCTGATGTAAAAGGAAAAATTGCTTTGGTAGGTGGCGGTATCGGTGTAGCACCTCTGCACCTCACAGCAAAAGTGCTGAAAGCTGCCGGCAATACTGTAGATATGTATCTGGGTTTCCAGAGCGAAGCATTGTTGAAAGAAGATTATGAAGCAGTATGTGATAATCTGATTATCAATATCGGCGGCTATGTGACCGATGATATCAATCCTGCAGAGTATGATTATATCTTGACTTGCGGGCCTGAAATTATGATGAAGGTATTGTACAATAAAGTAAAAGGTACAGGGGCACAGCTGTATGTATCTATGGAAAATCGTATGGGCTGCGGTGTAGGTGCATGTTTGGTGTGCAGCTGTAAAACAAGCGGCGGCAACAAAAAAGTATGTAAAGATGGTCCGGTATTCAAAGCAGAGGAGGTATTCGCAGATGAGCAGTAGATTACAGGTGGAATTTGCAGGAGTTCCGTTTAAAAATCCTGTAGTAATGGCATCCGGTACTTTTGGCTTTGGCCGTGAATATGCAGATTTATTTGATATTGAACAGCTGGGTGGTATTTCTTCTAAAGGGCTGACCTTAAACCCACGTAGCGGCAATGAAGGCATTCGTATTTGGGAAACACCTTCCGGCATTATGAATAGCGTTGGTTTGGAAAACCCGGGGGTAGAAGGCTTTATTGCCAAAGATTTAGACTGGGTGAATAGTCTAGATTTAGTAAATGTCGTGAATGTAGGTGGTCACAGCATTGAGGATTATGTACAGGCTGTAGAACGTTTGAATGATGTAAATCTGGACATTCTGGAGCTGAATATTTCTTGCCCGAATGTAAAACAGGGTGGTATGAATTTCGGCGTAAAAACAGATTTGGCCAGCGAAGTGGTACGCACCATTCGTAAAGTATGCAAACACAAACTGGTAATCAAACTGTCTCCAAATGCTGAAAATATTGTAGATTTGGCAAAGGCTTGTGAAGCAGAAGGTGCAGAGGGTATTTCTCTGGTAAATACATTCCTTGGGATGGCTATTGATATCAATAAACGTAAACCTGTGTTCAACAACGGCTATGCAGGATTATCCGGTCCTGCCATCAAACCGATTGCATTGCGTATGGTACACCAGGTAAGCCATGCAGTTAATATTCCTGTAATGGGGTTAGGCGGTATCACCAATTGGCAAGATGCTATTGAGTTTATCATGGCCGGTGCTACAGTGGTACAGGTAGGCACAGCTACTTTTATGAAACCGGATAAAGCGTTGGATATCATTGCAGGTATGGAACGTTATTGTGAAGAAAACAATATTGCTAATATCTCTGAAATCAGAGGCATTGTATAAAAAGTAATTCGAATATAAAAAGAAAATCCCATTTGTTTGTATCGTTGGATACAAGCAAGTGGGATTTGTTGTCTAACAAGTTATTTTTGTATTGGTGTGCTATTCGGATTTGTTTTTGTCAGGCAAGCTGCTGATGAAAGTGGAGCCCAGAATCAGTACAGCACCAATCACACCGGAGATGCCCATTGGCTCATGCAGCAATAAAGCAGATAACATGATTGCTATGATTGGATCCACATAGCTAAAAATAGCAATGGTATCGGAGCTTAGGCCTTGCATAGAGGTGAAATACAGTGCATAAGCTACACCTGTATGTACAATCCCTACGAATAGCAGCATTAAAAGAGCGCTTGTGCCAAAAGCTAAATCACCAATGGATTCGGTGAGTAATGTATAAGGAAATAGCACGGCAGTGGCAATGCCTAATTGCATAAT
>JAFNVD010000009.1 GCA_017383785.1 Peptococcaceae bacterium
CCATAACAAAAAAACACCGGACTTTCTGAGCGAAAACCCGGTGCAAACAATTTACTTTAAACTTTAAAACACAAAGAACATTACCACTGCCAAAACCAATCGGCCCATAATGCCGGCCAGTACGTCATCGGCCATGATGCCTAAGCCGCCCGGCAAGTCCTGAATTTTACCAACAGGGCCAATTTTGCTGATGTCAAACAGACGGAACAGCACAAATGCCACCGGTGTCAGAATGAGCGGTACACGCCACATGGTAATCCACATACCAATCCATTCATCCCATACAATCTCCGATGCATCGTGTACGCCCAGCTGTTTTTCACCGCTGTCACAGATATAAATGCCTGCAATCCCTGCCAGCACAATAAACCACAGCGGCATACCGCCGAAAAAGGACCAAGCCAGACCAATCAAAAAGGCCGCCAATGAGCCCCAAGTGCCCGGTGCCGGATGTATAAGCCCGGAGCCGCAGCCCCTTGCCAAAAACAACATTGTTTTCTCCATATCAGTGCACCTGCCTTAGTTCCAGGTAATCTGTTTGTTCAGTTTCAGCACATAGTCCAAACCGGAATAAATGGTCAGTGCGACTGCCACATACATAATCCACAGCCCCAAATCAATGCCGCACAGTGCTACCACCTGCGGTTTTACCATCAACAGCATCAGGGCAATCATCTGACATACGGTTTTCACTTTCCCCCAAATGTTGGCCGCTACCACGATATTTTCGGATGCAGCCACAGAACGCAGACCGGTGATTAAATATTCACGGAAAATGATTACCACTGCAATCCACGCAGCCAAATCACCCAATTCTACCAGGCAAATCATCGCTGCTGCGGTCAATACTTTGTCCGCCAATGGGTCCATCAATTTCCCAAAGTTTGTTACCATATTGTATTTACGAGCAATCTGCCCATCCAGCATATCGGTCAAAGATGCCAATGCAAAAATTACAGTGGCAAGGATACGAGAAGCCGGTGTGTTCATCAATAATGCAATCATAAACAAAGGCACCATAGCCATACGAGCAATGGTCAACTTATTCGGCAAGTTCATCTACAATCTCTCCTACAAAATCATATTCGTCTAATCCGGTAATTTCTACTGTGAAATAATCGCCCGGCTCGTAGTCATGATCTTCTGCTTCAAATACCAGAATCCATGGGTCCACATCCGGTGCTTCCCCTTCACTGCGGCACAAGAGCAAACCCGGAATATCAGGGCTCAATTCATCTACTTTTACCAGACGACGCTGCCCGATGGCGGTTTCGTGCTTGCGATACATGGTATCATACTGCAGTTCCATCAGGTTTTCGGCACGTTTCTCTTTTTCGTCTTCTTCCAAATGCCCATCCATGCGGTCAGCAGCAGTACCTTCTTCACGAGAATACGGGAACGCCCCTACACAATCCAGTTTCATTTCTTCTAAGAAATCCAGCAGATTGTGATACTGCTCCTCGCTTTCCCCAGGGAAGCCTACAATAAAGGTAGAACGCAAAGTAATGCCCGGAATCTTCGCACGCAGTTTTTCAATCAAAGCCTTGATTTCAGCTACGGTAATTTTACGATTCATGCGGCGCAGCACTTCGTCATCGGCATGCTGCAACGGAATATCTAAGTATTTGCAGATTTTTTCTTCCCCTGCAATATAGTCAATCAGCTCATCGGTAAAGTTGTTTGGATACGCATACAGCAAACGAATCCACTGGATGGATTCAATGGCTGCCAATTCTTTCAGCAAATCTACCAGTGCAAAACGGCCATACAAATCTTTGCCGTAGTAGGTGGTATCCTGTGCTACCAGTACCAGCTCTGTCACGCCCTGTTCTGCCAGTTCATTGGCTTCCAGTACAATCTGCTCGATGGTTTTACTGCGATGTGGCCCCTGCATTTCAGGAATGACACAATAGGTACAGTTGTTGTCACAACCCTCAGAAATGCGCAGATATGCATAATGCTCCGGTGTGGTTACCAGACGCGGTGCTTTTTCCAGCTTGCTTTCCTCGGTCCAGTGCTGATGCACCACAATTTCCTGTTTTTCTTCGGCCTGTGCCTGATGTGCTTTCACAATTTCCACGATATGATGATAATCATTGGTACCTACCAAAATATCAATTTCAGGCAATTCTACAGCCAATTCGTCGGCATATTTCTGTACCAGGCAGCCTACCGCTACCAGCTGTTTGCACGCACCGTGCTCTTTCCACTGTGCCAATTCCAGAATGGTATTGATGGATTCTTCTTTGGCTGCGTTGACAAAGCCGCAAGTATTGATAATAATCACTTCTGCTTCGTCATATTGTTCTGTCAGTTCATAACCATACTGCTGAAACAGACCCATCATGGTTTCACTGTGTACCAGGTTTTTGGCACAGCCCAAGGATACTACACTGATTTTCTGCATAGATCGTCCCTCTCTTCTTTATATCAACTTCTATATCACGTTCTATAACTCCATACACGGCTATAGTGATTCTTCTGTTTTTACACAGAAAAAACAGGGGAATCGTCACACCGCAAGCGGTGAAACCCTCTGCCCCTGTATATTTTAGCACACTATTCTTTTTTCAGCAATGCTTTCTGTTACTCCACCGGAGCGAACCCGTCATCGGTCAGACGATAAGACTGTTTCACCACTTTGCCCGGCGCACCCAATGTGCCCAGGTCTTCCCCGTTGATTGTAACCTTTACCACACCTGCATTGCCCAGATGCAAATCAATCTGTGTATCTGCCTGCACTGCCTGCATTTGCCCTTCTGTCAGGTTATACTCTGTGGCCTGCCCGTCGGCAGTCACTTTCATCCAGCTCTTTTCTTTCTTGTTTGGATCCAGATTGAGGATTTCCAGTGTCATCTCCAAGCCCTGATACGTCGGAGCCGGAGGCTCTACCGGTGCCGGCTCAACAGTATCCTGCACTTCAGTGATCGCAGGCGGCTGCGGATCGTCATTTGGCTTCGGCTGACTGATAGAATATAACCCCTGCAGAATAAACAGTACCACAATGGCTGTAATACTGATTAGCAGAATCATTTTTGTATTTTGTGTCAGCGGAGGTTCCTCAAACACTTCTTTCACTTCTTTTTTCTTGCCGTGTTTGTCACTGCGCTGCAATTTGCGAGATGCCTGTTCTTTGTGAATCTGCTCTGCAGCAGCAATCTGCTCGGAAATATCTACCGGAGGGTCTTTTGGCTTCATGAGTTCCACTACATCCGGACGATTTTTGATCCCCAGATATTTTAAGTAGGTAGCCACAAACCCTTTGACATATACCTCACCGGGAAGTACTTCAAAGGCTTCTCTTTCGATAGCTTCCAAATATTTGCGACGAATTTTCGTGGTTTCTTCCACCTGTTCCAGTGTAATTTTTTGGGCTTCTCTTTCTTTTTTTAAGATTTCGCCAATCCCCTTCAAACTCGTCACCTCCACAAGAAATAGTTGTTACAAAAATATTTTCATACAAGCCTAATATAACACATTGTACGCAACCAATGCAAGTACAATATTGACACTTTATAAAATTGTCATCATTCCTACAAAAGTTGTGCACATTTCTGCAAACAAAGCCCGTAAAATTACAGTTCTCCGTTTTCAATCATTTCGTTGTACTGTGCCATGGTGATCTTGATTTGGCGCGGTTTGCTGCCTTCATACGGCCCTACCAAGCCTCGCTGCTCCATCTGGTCTACAATACGCGCAGCACGGGTATAGCCCACGCGGAATCGGCGCTGTAACAGCGAAATAGAAGCCTGCCCATTCTCGATAAACAGCTTGGCAGCTTCCGGAATCAAATCGTCCCATTCTTCTGCTGCTTCCTCACCAATGGTTTCGCTCTTGATTTCCACATTGGTAATTTCCTCGTTGTACACCGGCATCAGCCCTTGTACTTTTACCGCTTCTACAATGCGATCAATTTCCTTATCAGATACATATACACCTTGTACACGCTGCGGTTTTGGCAAGCCCGTCGGATAGAACAGCATGTCACCGCGGCCTAAGAGTTTCTCTGCACCGCCCATATCCAAAATGGTGCGGGAATCAATCTGCGAAGACACCGCAAAGGCAATACGAGACGGAATGTTTGCCTTAATAATACCGGTGATAACATCTACCGATGGACGCTGTGTCGCTACTACCAGGTGAATGCCGGCTGCACGAGCCATCTGTGCCAATCGGCAAATAGCATCTTCTACATCAGCAGGTGCTACCATCATCAAATCGGCCAACTCATCGATCAACACCACAATATACGGCATGATCTCAATGGCTGCTTTTTCTTCCTCTGTCTGTGCTTCCGCAATGCGTTTTTCAGACAATGCATTGAAGCGCGGCATATCTTTTACACCGTTGGCTGCAAACAATTCATAGCGACGCTCCATTTCATGCACTGCCCAGCGCAAAGCCGAAGCAGCCTTTTTGGCATCGGTCACAACCGGCGAAATCAAGTGCGGAATCCCATTGTAGTTGCCCAATTCTACTTTTTTCGGGTCAACCATCAGGAATTTTACCTCATCCGGTGTAGCTTTGTACAAAATACTATTGATCAGCGCATTCATGCACACCGATTTCCCGGACCCTGTAGACCCGGCAATGAGCAAGTGGGGCATTTTAGCCAAATCGGCAATAATCGGCTTGCCGCTGATATCTTTCCCCAATGCTACCGTCAATTTAGACTTATTATTTTGGAACACATCACTTTCCACTACTTCACGCAAGCATACCATACCGGTTGTTTTATTTGGAATCTCAATCCCTACTGCCGCTTTGCCCGGAATCGGCGCTTCAATACGCACACCGGCTACTGCCATGCTCAGTGCAATATCGTCAGCCAAATTCACAATTTTGCTTACTTTTACACCGGCTGCAGGCTGAAACTCGTACTGAGTAATAGCAGGGCCACAGCTAACATCGGCAATTTTCCCTTTAACACCAAAATCATTCAAGGTCTGTTCCAATCGTTCTACATTCTGCTGCAGTTCGGATGTATTTTTGCGCCCCATGCCGTTTGGATTTGGATCCAACAGCTCAATGGGCGGAAACTGGTATACGTTTTCTTCCGGTACTTCCACCGGTACAAACTCCGGCAGTTCTTCCGCATATACTTTCTTTTTGCGGTGCTGCTCCGGTTTGGCTTCCATAGATGCAGGCTC
>JAFNVD010000065.1 GCA_017383785.1 Peptococcaceae bacterium
AGAAACAGGCGTGACTACCATGCGTATGGATATCGGTATGGATACAGGCGATATGCTGATGCAAGCAACATTGCCGATTACCGATGAAGATACCACCGGTACCATGTTTGACAAATTGGCCGAGCTAGGTGGTAAAGTATTAATTGATACCTTGGCAGGCTTAGAAAATGGCACTGTGGTGCCTGTAAAACAGGATGACAGCAAAGCGACCCATGCAGCCCGTATCCTGAAAGAAGATGAAGTGATTCGCTGGGAAGACTCTGCAGAAAAAATCTTTTGCCAGATTCGTGGGTTATCTCCTGCACCGGGTGCATATACATGGTGGAATGGTGAGCGCTTGAAACTGTGGAAAGCTCGTATTAGTGACCGAGAAACCGGTAAAGCCCCGGGTACTGTAGTGGCAATCAACAAAAATGCTTTGACCGTACAAACCGGCAAAGGATGTCTGGAAGTATTGGAATTGCAGCCTGCAGGGAAAAAAGCAATGCCTGCACAGGCCTTTTCCAATGGTGCCGGCGTAGCGGAAGGTATTGTATTTGGTGAAATCCATGAATAGTACCGACGGAAAAGGCAAAAAGCGTATTTTTATTCTGCTGGGCATGGTAATGATGCTATGCTATTTTGCGATATTCGGTGTGATTTGGCTTTTGATGACTACCAGTTCGCAAGAATTGCGTCAAGTCATGATGACAGGGTTTGCAGCGTTGTTTGTGTGCACCTTTTTGTTGATGGGTGCAGGGCTGACATTTTTGGTGATTGGGCTTTTACGCCGATCCGCATCTCCGGTGGTACAGAAAATCGGGCGTAACATTGTAGATTTTTTCTATCCAATGACCATGTGGGTGGGGCGTTTGTTTGGTGTATCCAAAGAAGAAATTGAGGATTCCTACATCAAAATCAATAATCAGATGACCGTTTCCCAGGACAGAAAGTATCGTCCGGAGGAAATACTGATATTAGCACCCCATTGTCTGCAAAACACAAATTGCCCGCATAAAATTACGATTGATGTGCAAAATTGTCATCGATGCGGTAAATGCAGTGTGGCAGGCCTTCTAGATATCGCAGAAGAAACAGGTGTCAATCTGGTAGTGGCCAGCGGGGGTACCTTTGCACGCAAACTGGCAAAAGAGTATCAGCCAAAAGCCATTGTAGCCATTGCCTGTGAACGGGATTTGACCAGTGGCATCAAAGATATGAATGCCCAGCACATCCCGGTAGTAGGTGTGCTCAATGAACGGCCTAACGGACCATGCTACAACACTACCGTGCAAATATGTAAAGTGCGACAAGCACTGGCAGAGTTTATCGAGTAAACGATTCATAATCCTATAGAAAAAAGTTTATCAGGAGGATTTGTTATGTTTTTTTGGGATCCAACCATGATTATTTTGATTCCCGCAGTGCTTTTAACAGCATATGCACAGATGAAAATCAACAGCACATACAGCAAATATTCTCAGATTCCGTCTAAAAGAGGTATGACCGGTGCTGATGTGGCACGTTACATTTTAAACAAAAACGGCTTGTATGATATCCCGGTTGAATTGGTAGGAGGACATTTGAGCGACCATTATGACCCTCGTACTCGTGTAGTACGTCTATCTCCCGATGTATACCATGGCACATCTTTGGCATCATTAGGAGTAGCGGCCCACGAAGTAGGCCATGCGGTACAGCATGATACCGGCTATATGCCGCTGTATATTCGCAATACCATTATTCCTGTAACACAGATTGGTTCTTATGCTGCGATTCCACTGTTTTTCATTGGTATTTTTATGAGCAGTGAGTCTTTGGCAAGCATGGGGATTTTGCTGTTTGGTGCAATCGTATTTTTCCAGATGGTAACACTGCCGGTAGAATACAATGCCAGCCGTCGTGCCATTACCACACTGGGCAGTGAAGGTATTTTGGATGCGGCAGAACTGAACGGCACCAAAAAAGTACTGAGCGCAGCTGCCATGACCTACTTGGCCGCAGCGTTGATGGCCGTAATGCAGTTGTTACGTTTGATCGTGATTTCCGGTATGATGGGTGGCAATGATGACTAAACGCAATAGCCGTGAACTGGCACTGAAAATTTTATTTCAAATCAATGAGGAAGGGGCTTACGCCAACTTGGCTTTGGATAAAGCACTATTTCCATTGAAAGATTTAGACTCTCGTGACAGAGGGTTAATTACCGAAATTGTATACGGCTCTGTCAAAAACAGAGGCAAACTGGATTATGTATTAAATCAGTTTGCTACTACAAAAGTAAAGAAAATGGACCACTGGACACGCAACAACTTGCGTATGGCATTGTACCAGATGATGTTTCTGGACAAAGTACCTGACTCTGCCGCAGTGGACGAATCGGTAAAACTGGCCAAAAGATATGGTCGCAGTGATAAATTTGTAAACGCTGTACTGCGCAATTATCTGCGCGGAAAAGATACCATTGCATGGCCGAACAAAGCAAAACAGCCTGTAGAATACCTATGTGTAGAATATTCTTTCCCGCAGTGGATGGTAGAGCGCTTTATCAAACAATATGGCTTTGAAAAAGCTGAAGCACTGTGCAAATATTATAATCAGCCTGCACCACTGTGGATTCGTACCAATACACTGAAAATCAGCCGTGAAGCATTGAAAGCACGTCTGGAGCAAGAAGGTATCACAGTAAGCGAAAGCCGCTATACACCGGAAGGGTTACAGCTGCATTCTGCTGTGAATCTGCATCAGCTAAAAGCATTTCAGGAAGGGCTGTTTACCGTGCAGGATGAAAGCTCCATGCTGGTAGCATTGGCTGCCGAACCGGGCAAAAATCAGCGTGTACTGGATGTATGCAGTGCTCCGGGCGGTAAAAGTACCCATATGGCACAGCTGATGAAAAATACAGGCACCATTTATGCCTGTGACATTCATAAGCATCGTCTGGAACTGATAGAAGACAACTGCAAACGTCTGGGCATTACCAATATCAAAACCGTAGAACAGGATGGTACCGTACTGACACGCAGATGGCAGGAGCCATTTGATGTCATCGTATGTGATGTGCCATGCTCCGGACTTGGGGTATTGGGTCGTCGTGCCGATGCCAGATGGTCCAAAGATTCAGAAGATATTGCAGGACTCTGCGGTATTCAGAAACGAATTCTGGAGGAAGCAGCACAGCTGGTAGTACCGGGCGGTACACTGATTTATAGTACTTGTACCATTACACCGGAAGAAAATCAGAATATGGTAGAACAATTTCTGAACCGTCATCCCGAATACGAACTGGATGAAACTATTACAGATTGCTGGCTGAATATGGACAAAGAAAGCAATGGCTATGTACAGTTCTTGCCGTTTGAAGATGAAATGGATGGATTCTTTATCGCACGGATGGTGCGCAAGGAGGCAGTATAATGAGCGAAGCAGCCAAGAAAGATTTGCGCAGTATGAATCTGGACGATATGACAGCCCTGTTAAAAGAACTGGGTCAGCCAGCCTTTCGTGCCAAACAGCTCTTTGGCTGGGTGCATGAAAAACAGGTGCAACGTATCGATGAAATGCACAATTTGGGCAAAGCCTTGATTGCCAAGTTGGAAGAAACCTGCGAAATTGTGCCATTTGCACTGGAACGCAAACAGGTATCCAAAGACGGTACCGAAAAATTCTTGTTCAAATTGCAGGATGGCAACTATATCGAATGTGTACTGATGCGTTATCGCGGAGATATGAGCAAACAGCGCAATACCTTATGCATTTCCAGTCAGGTAGGGTGCGCTATGGGGTGTACATTTTGTGCCACCGGACAAGGTGGCTTTGTACGCAATATGAGTGCAGGTGAAATCGTGAGCCAGGTGTATGAAGTCAATCACCAACTGGCAGAAGAAGGCGATACCCTGCCGGTAGGCAATATCGTACTGATGGGCATGGGTGAACCGCTGCTCAATCTGGACAATGTGCTAAAAGCAGTGGCGCTTTTGAATGACCCGCAAGGGCAGCAGATTGGCATTCGCCGTATGACACTGTCCACCTGTGGCGTAGTACCACAAATGAAAACATTGGCAGACAAAAAGCTGGATATGGTGCTGGCAGTATCCTTGCATGCACCAAACGATGCGTTGCGCTCCAGTGTGATGCCGGTAAACAACCGCTATCCGCTGGCAGAACTGATGGAAGGCTGCCGGTATTATCAAAAGCAGACCAAAAACCGTATCAGCTTTGAATACGCATTGATTGCAGGGTTTAACGATCAGCCTGAACACGTACAGCAGCTGAAAACATTGCTAAAAGGTTTGGATTGTCATTTGAATATCATTCCGGTGAATCCGGTAGCCAATACCGCACAGTTTAGCCGTCCCGATCGCAAACAAGTAGCAGCATTCGTGAAAGCACTGCAAAACGCAGGCCTCAATGCCAGCGTACGCGAAGAAAAAGGCACCGATATCGACGGAGCCTGCGGACAATTGCGCGGCAAAGTGATAAAAGAACAATAAACAGCCCTCAAACTGCATATATTGCGTTTTAACGAGGGAAACACAAGGCATTGCACAAATATGTGTGATGCCTTTTCTCATGCTCGGAAATGCAAAATACCCACGTAGGGGCGTCGTTTGGGCGCCC
>JAFNVD010000066.1 GCA_017383785.1 Peptococcaceae bacterium
AAATTGTTACTAATCAATTTTGCGATGGGCGTAGTTACCGGTATCGTACAAGAATTTCAGTTCGGTATGAACTGGTCCAGTTATTCTCGTTTTGTAGGGGATATTTTTGGTGCTCCTTTGGCTATTGAGGCATTATTTGCGTTTTTCTTGGAATCTACATTCTTAGGTGTATGGATTTTCGGCTGGGATAAGATTAAACCGGCACTGCATGCAGCATGTATGTGGATTGTAGCGATCGCATCTTCAGTATCTGCATTTTGGATTTTACTGGCAAACTCCTTTATGCAAAATCCTGTAGGTTATGTGATGAATAACGGTAGAGCAGAAATGGATAGTTTCTTGGCACTGTTAACCAACGAACATCTTTTGCATCAGTATCCGCACGTGATTACCGGTGCCTGGGCGACAGCAGGATTCTTTGTATTGGGGATTAGTGCTATCAATCTGCTGGGTGGTAAACAAAAAGAATTGTTCCGTAAATCTATGAAATTTGCGGCTGTATTTGCACTGGTTGGTTCTCTGCTGGTAGCTATGGTAGGTCATGCGCAAGGGCAGCATTTGGTAGAAGAACAGCCGATGAAAATGGCTGCAGCCGAAGCTTTATGGCATACAGAAGATCCGGCTGGATTTGCTGTTATCGCCTCTATCGATGAAGAAAAAGGCGAAAATAATTTTGAAATTATCATTCCTAAAATGTTGAGCTTTATGGTATACAACTCCTTCGAAGGGGAAGTGAAAGGGATTCACGACCTGCAGGCAGAAATGGTGGCTGAATATGGTGAGGGTGATTATATTCCGCCGGTAACAGTATGTTTCTGGAGTTTCCGTGCAATGGTTGCGGCCGGCGTGTTGATGATCGGTTTAGCATTGGCGGCAATGGTATTAACCGGAAAAGGCAAGACCATTCAGAATCGTTTCCTGCTGAAAGCAATGGGCTTGGGGATTGCACTGCCGTACATTGCAAACAGTGCAGGTTGGATTTTAGCGGAAATGGGTCGTCAGCCTTGGATTGTATATGGTCTGCAGACTGTATATGAAGGCGTAAGCGCATCTGTATCCGGTACAGAAGTATTAATCTCTCTGATTGGTTTCGCACTGGTGTATACTGTGCTGGCAGTAGTAGATGTGTATCTGTTGGCCAAATATGGCGTAAAAGATGTAGCAGTATCTGAAGAATTGGCTGTGAAGGAGGTGTAGGCAATGGAACTGAATGTATTGTGGTTTATTCTCATTGGTGTATTATTTGCAGGATTCTTTATTCTGGAAGGGTTTGACTACGGGGTTGGGATTATGCTGCCGTTTGTAGGCAAAACCGATGACGAACGTCGCGTGGTATTGAATACCATCGGTCCATTCTGGGATGGCAATGAAGTATGGCTCTTAACAGCAGGCGGTGCTATTTTTGCAGCATTTCCAAACTGGTATGCAACATTGTTCAGTGGTTTTTATCTGGCATTGTTTCTGATTTTAATCGGTTTGATTGTACGTGGTGTAGCCATTGATTTCCGTAGTAAAGTAGAAAACGCTACTTGGCGAAAAACATGGGATGTATTGTTCTTTGTTGGTTCTTTGTTGCCTGCATTGTTGTTCGGTGTTGCGGTGAGCAATTTCCTGACAGGTGTCCCGATTGATGCCAATATGGAATTTGTGGGGAATCTCTTTACACTGATTACACCATTTACATTATTGGGTGGTATCGTATTTGTACTGGTATTTGCATTTCACGGCTGCTTATTCCTGAGTCTGAAAAGTGGCGTGAAAGAAATCAATGATCGCGTAAAAGCATATTCTGTAAAGATCGGCATTGCTATGCTGGCAGTAGTAGTAGCGTGGGTAGTATATGGAGCACTGATTACCGGTATGCTGGAATCTATGATTGCAATCATTGCTACAGTAATTGCGGCGGTTTGTCTGATTGCATCTGTGGTATTGCAGATGAAAGGGAGCAGCGGTAAAGCATTTGTATGCTCTATCGTAGCAATCTTGGCAGTGACAGTAATGGTATTTGCTACAATGTTCCCGAATGTATTGATTTCTACACTGAATCCACTTTGGAGCCTGACTGTGTATAATGCATGCTCTAGTCCATATACACTGAAGATTATGACAATTGTTGCTGTAACTTTAGTGCCGGTAGTATTATTATACCAGGGCTGGACATTCTGGATGTTCCGTAAACGAATTACTAAGAATGATTTGCATTATTAATAGCGTGTAAGTTTCAATATCACATAAATACACATAGCGTATTTTCTCAGAGAGGGTATTTACCCTCTCTGCTGTACATAAGGGCAAAATAATTGGAAAGGAGGCGTGACAATGCTGATTCAAAAAAATGATAAGCTATATTTGGCTTTGGTAGTATGCTTTGGTCTCTTGGAAGCGTTGTTTATCATATTGCAGATGCATAAAATCAGTATGATAGCCAATGCCATCTTTATGCAAAACATTGCCGTGGTTACGCTGCATACCGATTTTGTGCAGTTGATGCTGTATATGATTGCGGTGGTATTGTGCAATCGTATAGGCAGTGCCATGGCAGATAATTTGGCGTTTTCTGTGAAGAATACAGCATCGTCATTGCTTCTGGAAAAGCTGGATCGATTGGGCGGTGTCTATGGAAGCGGCAAAGATAGCGGAAGTTGTTTTGTAATGCTGACCGATGGTGTAGAACGCCTGGAGTTATTTTTTGCACAATTTTTACCACAGGTGTTGAAGACAGCGATCACCCCGATATTGTTTCTGGTATTTATATTCCCAATAGATTGGGTAAGTGGGATTTTGTTGTTTATCACGATTCCGATTGTCATTGTATTTATGATGCTGATTGGGCGATTTAGTAAACATGCATCCGAGCAGCAGTGGAGTGTATTGCAGACGATTAGTGGCTTTTTACATGATGCCATGGTATATCTGCCGTGGCTGAAAATTTGGGGAAAAGCAGAGGAAAGTGCATATAAAGTAGATCGTATCGCTAATGATTTTCGATTACGTACATTGAAAGTCATGCAAGTTGCATTTCTGTCGGCATTTGTGCTGGAGTTTTTCACCATGATAGGTGTAGCTTTGGTGGCAGTGACCTTGGGGGTACGACTGGTAGAAGGCATGGTGGGGTTTCAAATGGCGTTGTTTGTGATTTTGCTGGCACCGGAATTTTATGTACCGCTGCGTACACTGGGCAGTAAATATCATGATAGCATCAATGCCATGAGTGCATTTAAAGAAATCACAAGTTTTCTGAATAAAGAAGAGCCGGAGCGCGGCAATGTATCGCTGGAACTGAAAGAAGCACCGGAGATTGTGCTGCGTGATGTGGGATACACCTACAAAGAAAGCGGTGTATCGATGGAAAATATCAATCTGCATTTAACACCGGGCAGCAAAACAGTGGTGTTTGGTGAAAGTGGATGCGGCAAGTCTACCTTGCTGGCACTGGCCAGTGGTATGAAACTTGCCCAACAGGGCAGTGTGACATGGAATACTGTAGAAATCAACCAACTGTCGTTAGATACCATTCGCAGTCAGGTAGGCTATATGGGGCAGGATATCTACGTATTTTCCGGCACAGTATATGACAACATTGCAATGGGTGATAGTACCATCACTATGGAGCAAGTGCAACAAGCCTGTGCGGCAATTGGCTTTGATAAAATCGTAGAAACATTCGCCCAAGGATATAATACTTTGCTGGGTGAGAATGGCAGAGGGTTATCCGGCGGGCAGAAACGCATGCTGGGTATGGCACGTATCTTTGTGCGTGACCGTAAATTTGTAGTTTGTGATGAGCCTTTAGCCGGATTGGATGTACAAAGTGAACAAATGGTATATCAAGCATTAAATCGGCTGTTAGAAGGGCGTACAGCGCTTCTGGTAAGCCATCGAGAAGAAATCATACATCTGGCAGACCGGGTGTATTTTATGGAACAAGGTAAATTGAGATAAGGAAGAAGGTGAGTATTGTGGAAGGCATTAAGCATATGATGAAGTTTATCAAAACCTATAGACGGCAAGTATTGCTGGCGGGGCTTTTGGGCAGCTGTACAGTATTGTGCAGTGTAGGTTTGCTGGGTGCTTCGGCAGTGCTCATCTCCAAAGCAGCCATCGTACCTGCTATGCTGGAATTGATGACGCTGGTAGCATTGGTACGATTTTTTGGCTTATTCCGTGCGGTATTTCGTTATGTAGAACGTTTGGTAACCCATGATGTAACTCTGAAAGTATTGGCAGATTTACGCAGCTGGTATTATCGCTGTCTGATTCCTTTATTGCCGGGGGCGGTTGGCAACAAAGGGGCAAAATTGTTTCAGCATATTTTAGCCGATATTGAATTATTGCAGTATTTTTATCTGCGTGTAGTAGCAGCACCGCTGGTATGCTTGATTGTACTGGCAGTAATGAGCGGGATCTTGTATATGATGGTGCCGCAGGCAGCGTTGATTCTGCTAGTAGCATTTGTGCTGGAGGGTGTAGTATTTCCACTGGTGTTCGGTGTACAACAAAAAAGAGCTGCCCAATCAGAACAAGCAGCCCTGGATGTGTTTTATCGCAGTGCCAATGATTTTCTGCAAGGATT
>JAFNVD010000067.1 GCA_017383785.1 Peptococcaceae bacterium
ATGCGATCCCCTATCATGACTGCCTCAGCAGAATGACAGCCCAAAATATTTAACCCGGTACGCATCATCAATGGATTTGGTTTCCCACAAAAATATGCCTGTTTTCCCGTCGCTAATTCAATAGGGGCAACCAATGCACGGCACGCCGGAGCAATTCCGTTTTCAATTGGTCCTGTTATATCGGAATTTGCACCGATTAACTTTGCTCCGTTTAACACCAAATTTGTAGCTTTAGTCAAAGTCTCTAAAGAATAATTTTTTCCTTCACCGATTACAACATAATCCGGATTCATATCATTCATAATAATTCCCGCTTCGTAAAGTGCATTTAATAATCCTGCTTCTCCAATGGCATATACACTACATCCCGGCGACTGTTCTTTCAAAAAAGCCGCTGTTGCCAATGCACTTGTATAAAAATGTTCTTCGGATACGTCTAATCCCATACGAGATAATTTTTGCTGCAACTCACGAGGTGTATATCCGCTATTGTTGGTTAAAAAGAGAAATTTCTTATTTTCTTTTTGCAGCCATTCTATAAACTCTTTTACTCCGGGTAACACCTGATTGCCATGATAAATGACACCATCCATATCACAGATAAAACCCTTTTTCGTACTAAAATCTATCATTTACATCATCCTCTCTGTATCATTCATATATACTCAAAAATATATTCATTTATCCTACACTTATGATTCTAGATGTCAAATGTAAAATTTAAAATGCAAATCATGTTAAATATATGTAAAGTGCAATACGTAAAAAAGCACCGAACCATTGTACCGGTTCGGTGCTTTCTTGTGAGTGAGGTGATGATTTCTATTCAATATTAATAGTTTTCAGCTTTGATACGGAAGTAGGACTGTGGGTGTGCACATACTGGGCAAACCTGAGGTGCTTCTTCGCCTTCGTATACATGACCGCAGTTACCGCAATGCCATTTCACTGCTTCTTCTGCTTTGAATACTTTGCCTTCTTTTACGTTTTCTAATAATTTCAGATAACGTTCTTCGTGTTCTTTTTCTACACGTGCTACGCCTTCAAACAGGAATGCGATGTCATTGAAACCTTCTTCTTTTGCTACTTTTGCAAATTCGGCATACATCTGTGTCCATTCTTCGTTTTCGCCGGCAGCTGCAGCAGCCAGGTTTTCCATTGTGCCATCGATTTTACCGCCGTTTGCTAATTTGAACCACATTTTAGCGTGTTCTTTTTCGTTTGCTGCAGTTTCTTCAAAAATTTCTGCAATCTGTACATAACCATCTTTTCTAGCCTGAGATGCAAAATAGGTGTATTTGTTTCTTGCCATGGATTCACCTGCAAATGCATACAACAGATTTTCTAATGTTTTGGAACCTTTTAATTCAGCCATAATGATATCCCCCTATAAGATATTTTAAATTTCTTTTTCCTTTTCTTCAGCATTTATTGCTATCTTGCTGTTGGTTATATTATACCCGCTATACAAAATGCCTAAACATAATTTTTAAAAAAATATAAAAAGTTTTTCACAATTTATTTTAAATATTCTTCCACTGTTTATTTTTCTTTTGCAATACGTACTTTACGTACCTTTGCTTTAATTGGTTTTGTCTGCAGTGCATCCAATACAATCTGTCCTTTGCCGTTTAAGATTTCTACGGTACTGGTCCAGTCTAAAATCTGAATGACCCCGATATCTTTGGCCTCTAGTCCCGGAATGGCACAAATGGTACCTACCAAATCTACAGGACGAATTTTGGCTTTTTTGCCATCGTCAATCTGCAGTTTCATAATCTGTGCTTTTAATGCTGCATTGCGGTTGCCCTTTTCTTCCGGTTCTTCATTCATTTTTGCACGAAATGCTTCCTCGGCCTCTAACAGTACGGCTTCATCTGGCAATGTCAGTTCCTCAATGGTTTGTTCCAATAATTTTTCCAACGCTTTTAATTCCGATTGCTCATAACGCTCCAGCATAGAAATGGCCATACCACTCTGTCCGGCTCTGCCTGTACGCCCGATACGATGAATATAAGTTTCGCGATCCCCCGGCAATTCATAATTGACTACCAGAGAAATATTTTCTACATCAATACCGCGAGCGGCTACGTCGGTAGCCACCAGATAGCGGAACAACCCTTTTTTGAAGTCACGCATTACTTCTGTGCGTTCCCACTGCTCCATACCGCCATGCAAACGCCCGCAGCTAAACTCATCGTCCCACAATGCATCGTAAATATCTTCTACTTCCGCTCTGGTATTGGCAAAGATAATGCAGCTATCCGGATTATGCACTTTCAAAATATTTTGTAACAGTGCAATCCGTTCATCGGTGTGCATACCATCGCAGCTGTAAAATTTATGTGCAATATTACGACTGCTCAGTTCTTCGCCTTGAATTTTAATATGCACAGGATTGTTTAAATATTGTTCTGCCAAACGTACGACTTCTTTTGGCATTGTAGCAGAGAACAGCAGTGTTACTCTATCTTTTGGCAAGTAAGACATGATTTCTTCTACTTGTTCAATAAAACCCATGTGAAACATTTCATCGGCTTCGTCAATAACAAGATATCCAATATGACCGGTAAATAATGTGCCCCGTTCCAGATGATCCAGTACACGCCCCGGTGTACCTACCACCATATGAGATTTTTGTTTTAAGTCTTTTTCCTGGCCTTTAAAGGATTGTTTGCCATATAAGGCCGGTGCTTTGATTCGTTTTAGTTTCCCAATGTCTGTTATCTCCTGCTGTACTTGTATGGCTAATTCTCTGGTAGGTGTCAAAATCATTACCTGCGGTTTGTTTTCTTCCCAATCCACCAATTCACAGAGTGGAATGGCATAAGATGCGGTTTTGCCGCTGCCTGTTTGCGCTTGCGCAATCACATCATGTTTTTGCAGTACATGGGGAATCACTTCACACTGTACCGGTGTTGGAGAATGCAGGCCCAATAAATGCAATGCCTGCAAAATATCTTTGTGCAGCATATAGTCTTCAAATTTTATTTTATTATTCGCTATTTCCATAGTAGGATCCTCACATTCATCGGAAATCAGTTTTACTGATTTTATTATATCACAGATTGTCTCTAGCACATATTTTTATTTATTGACTATTTCAAATTATTTTATTAGCAATTCCGTCCTATTTCATGTACAATAGGTACAGTGCCAAGTATCCTTCCGGTACTTTGCATAGCATTTCTATTACATGCAATTTTATATTCCAGGAGGATTTTACAATGGCAAAAGAAGTTACCGTATATACTATGAACCGCTGCCCATTCTGTCTGCAGCTGAAATTATTTTTAAAACGTCAGGGTGTTGAATTCACTGAAATTAATACTTCTGAAAATCCGGAAGTATTAAAAATGCTGCAGGACGAAACCAGTTTCTTAACTCTGCCACAGGTATTTGTGGATGACAACTTCTTGGGCGGTTATGACAATATCATCGACTTGCATCAGAATGGCAAATTCAAACGTATTTTTGGTTTAGAAGACTAAACCATTACACATTATAAAACAGCGAGAGCCTTGCAGTTATGCAAGGCTCTTTTCTTATGCTTATCACTACAGATATGCTTATTCTACTGTTACGCTTTTCGCCAGATTTCTTGGCTGGTCAATCTCACAGCCCCTTACTTTTGCTGTGTAGTAACTAATGAGCTGCAACGGAATCACTGCCAGTACCGGTGCCACAAAATTGTGAATCCGTGGAATAGCAATGGTTTCATCTACAAATTTCTGTGTCTCTTCATCACCTTCATTGATGATGGCCAGTACATTTGCTTCTCTGGCTTTTACTTCCTTGATGTTAGAAGCAATTTTATCGTAGGTGCTTTCCTGTACACAAATGGCAATTACCGGTGTTTCATCGGTTACCAGTGCCAATGTGCCGTGTTTCAATTCCCCTGCTGCGTAGGCTTCTGCATGAATATAGGAGATTTCTTTCAGTTTCAGAGAACCTTCCAGTGCAATGGCCCAGTCTAAGCCACGGCCAATAAAGAAAATATCATTGGCATCTTTGTAGCCTTCCGCCGCCTGCTGAATACGAGCCAAATATGCTTCGCTCAGCATTTGTTCTGCTACTTCCGGCAGTACATGCAGACTATTCAGGATATCTGCACGCAGTTCTGCATTGTCCATACCTTTCTGCTGTGCCAGATATACACCCAGTAAGTATTCTGCAATGAGCATGGTGGTATATGCTTTGGTACTTGCTACGCTGATTTCAGGACCTGCCCAAATATATACTACATAATCACTTTCACGAGCAATAGCACTGCCTACCACATTGGTAATGGCCAGTACTTTGCAGCCGTTGTTTTTTGCTTCTCTCAGTGCTGCTACCGTATCGGCAGTTTCCCCACTCTGGCTGATTACGATAACCAGTGTATGTTCGTCCATCATTGGTTCACGATAACGGAACTCAGATGCGATTTCTACTTCTACAGGAATTCGTGCCAGTTTTTCAATGATGGTTTTGCCTACCAGCCCTGCATGATATGCTGTACCGCATGCGACGATGTAAATCTTGTTCCACTGCTTCACCTGTTCTTCACTCAGTTCAAAGTCAAACTGTACTTTGTCCCCGTGAATACGGCCTGCA
>JAFNVD010000068.1 GCA_017383785.1 Peptococcaceae bacterium
ATCGATCATATACTGATAGCCTTCTGTTTTGAAGGTTACCTGATAATCACCCGGCTCAATATTTTCCCAGTCGAAATCATATACGACTTCTGTAATTTCTACCGGAGAGTCGTCTTCCATGCTCCACGCAGAAACGTTGGCCCATGTTTTGATATCGGTATCCAATGCCATACTTTCTTTGATTTCGTCTACGGTTTTAAAGAAGTTTACCGCAAAGATTTCTTCTTCGTATTCGGTGCTGGCTACACGGTTTGGTTCACGCACAAACATACGGGCAGATACCATAGTACCGGCTTTGGTAGAGAAGGTCACAGAATAAGTGCCGATTTTCGGTTCGATTTCGTATTCTACTTTGTTGATAGAAATCCATTCTTCTGTCTCGGCATCCCAGGCTTGTGCATCGGCACGGGCGATGATATCTGTTTCTGTCAGTTCGGCTACGTCTTCGATATCCAGATAAAAATCGTTGGCACTCATTTTTTCTTTGGCTTCGGTATTGATGACCGGTTTGCCTTCGGACACGTGCATAGTTACAGTAATACTGGTACCGGAGCGGGTTTCTACGATGGTTTCATAGTGTACCCCTTTAAACAGTACAGATTTTACCACGCCTTTCAGTTTGCCTTTTTCTTTTGGTACGATGTCCAAGTCTTCCGGACGGATTACAACGTCTACTTTTTCATTTGGTGCAAAGCCTCTGTCGATACAAGCAAAGTGTTTGTCTTCAAATACTACTTCGTAGTCTTTTACCATCACACCGTCGATGATGTTACTTTCCCCGATAAACCGTGCTACAAACTCATTGGCAGGCTCGTTGTAAATATCGGTAGGGCTGCCCACCTGTTGGATTTCCCCTGCATTCAGTACTACGATTTTGTCACTCATGGTCAGGGCTTCTTCCTGGTCATGGGTAACAAACACGAATGTAATCCCAACTTCCTGCTGGATTTTTTTCAATTCGTGCTGCATTTCTTTACGCAGTTTCAAGTCCAGTGCACCCAACGGCTCGTCCAACAGTAATACAGACGGCTCATTTACCAGTGCACGGGCAATGGCTACACGCTGCTGCTGCCCGCCGGACATTTCTGTGACACGGCGCTGGCCGTAGTCTTCCAGGCCTACCAGTTTCAGCATACGGTTTACCTTTTGTTCTATTACATCTTTCGGTTCTTTCTTAATTTTCAGACCGAAAGCTACATTGTCATATACGTTCATATGCGGAAACAGCGCATACTTCTGGAAAACCGTATTAATTTCCCGTTTGTACGGCGGCAGTTCGGCAATATCGACACCATCAAACATAACCTTCCCTTCGTCAGGCGTCAAGAATCCGCCCAAGATACGAAGCAGTGTAGTTTTCCCACAGCCGGAAGGCCCCAACAGTGTCACGAACTCGTTTTCGTAAATATCTAAATTAATTCCTTTTAATACAAGCTGCCCATCGAATTCCTTTACGATGTTTTTGAATTGAATCAGCTTTTTCATTTCTCCTCCCATCTCCTTTTCAACAACATCATTATCACGGCAAGGCATTTTTGTTTTTATACGTTTTGTAATACGTGAAAATGCATAAAAACACCATGATAAATTAGGTTCATTATACTATATTTCATTTTGCAACACAACAAAAAATTCCCTGTGAGCCTCTTGCTCACAGGGAATGCTTTTAGGGCTTCAAGCCCTTAATGTTTGTAAAAATCCTCTTTACCTAAGCCGCACAGCGGGCATACCCAGTCTGCAGGCACATCGGCAAATGGTGTGCCCGGATCTACGCCGTGTTCCCAGTCACCTTCTGCCGGATCGTAAATATAGCCGCATGGGCATTCGTATTTCTGCATATCACTCATATCTTTGTCCTCCTGTTGATGTTTTATAATAGGTTATGCTATATTTTACCCTTTTTTGAGCGTTATTAAACATACAACATGGATTTGCAAAGCATTATTCCGCAAAAAGTTATTCAGCAAAGCGTAATTCTGTCATCATCAGGTTGGTGCCGCATTTTGTATTTGGGAAAATCTCCGTCCCATAGTGCAAAAATTCTTCTGCATTGGTCATAGCCGGGCTGTAATGGGTCAGCCAAAGTTCTTGCACATTGGCGTCCTTGGCCATTTGCGCAGCCTCCTGGTATACCATATGGCCTTTTTCAGCGGCACTCTGCTGTTTTTCCGGATCGCCGTACAAGCCTTCTGCCACAAACAAGTCGCTATCTTGTGCCATTGCCACAATCTCTGCACTTGGACGGCAGTCTGTGGCATAGGCTATTTTCAGCCCTTTACGTGGTGCGCCCAGCACATCCTCCGGATGATAAATATGGTCACCGTCAACAATGGTCTCCCCTTTTTGCAGAGCACCCCAATAGTTTAACGGAATCTGATTGGCCTTTGCACGAGCCGCATCAAATTTGCCTACACGAGGCAAAGTAATGCTATAGGCCAGGCATGGTACACGATGTTCTACCGGTGTAGCTTGTACCTGCAAGCCGTTGAGTTCAAACTGATAGCCAAGTTCTGCTACATCATGGCAAATTACTTCAAAAGGCAGCTGCGGGCACACTACCATGAGCCCATCCACAATCTGCTGAAGCCCAGGGTTTCCCCAAAGGTGTACCGGCTCGGTACGGCCGTTGTTGCCCATGGTCATCCACAACCCCGGCAGTCCCAGTACATGGTCGCCGTGAAAATGGGTAATGAGCATATGGTCAATTTGTTTCACACTCCAGCCGCATAAATGCAGTGCCACCTGGGTACTTTCGCCACAGTCAATTAAAATGCCTTTCCCCTGATAGCGTACCAATAAGGAGGTCAAAAACCGTTTTGGCAGCGGCAGCATACCTCCACAACCCAACAAACATACATCTAACATAGTGCACCATCCTTTTGCTCCGGTTTTACACCTTTTGTATGGTGCAGCTTTTCATTGCGATGATAAATAGTCAATAACCCTTTCAAGGTAAGCATTTGGTCTACTTCTGTAATGGTATGGGAATGGGCGTGAATTACTTCTGCCAGCCCGCCGGTAGCCACTACGGTGATGTCTTTCTCATTGTAGCCGAGTTCTTCTGCGATACGATGTACCATACCATCCACCAAACCGCAATAGCCATATAAAAGCCCGCTCTGAATAGCACTGACTGTAGTTTTGCCAATGACTTTATCCGGCACCTTCATTTCTACTTTTGGCAGCTGCGCTGTCTTTTCTACCAAAGCATTTAAGGAAATACCAATGCCCGGTGCAATGGCGCCGCCCAGATATTCTTTTTTGTCATTTATCACACAAAAAGTTGTCGCTGTGCCAAAGTCCAAGATAATCAGCGGTGCACCATACTGTTCGATAGCTGCTACCGCATTGACAATACGGTCCGCACCAATTTCTTTTGGATTGTCATAACGAATGGACATGCCTGTTTTGAGGCCGTTACCTACCACCAACGGAGCCACTTTAAAATAGCGCTCACACATGGTACGAAATACATCTGTCAAGTTTGGTACCACAGAAGATATGATTACATCATCTACATCGCTGCGTTTTAATCCGCAAGATTGAAATAACTGGTCCAGCAATAAGCCATATTCGTCATAGGTTTTCTGACGGTCACTGGTAATACGCCAATGGCTGGTCAGCCTATCACCTTCAAATAAACCAATCACAATGTTGGTATTGCCAATATCAAATGCCAACAACATCTTCTATCCCTCTCTTCCACGCTCTTATTGATACTCTATTCGTCGTCCTCGTCATCGTCAAATACTGCATGTGCTCTGCGGTGAAACGCTTTATACAATGCCAAAATCAGCACTGCTGCCAAAATCATCTCAAATGGCATTTGTGTGATCATCACCGTCAGCGAAGCCGCCCATGGCAGATAGCCAATCAAGGTGGCCAGGCCAAGGTACCCGATGGTATTGGTCAAGGTACCTACAATTGCGGCCATGACAACCCCTACATAGGAGCGACGGAACAATACATAGGTATAATACGACGTAATCCCAATCAAAATACGCGGCAGGATTCGCACAATAGGGTCTGCAGGAATGGCTCCTACC
>JAFNVD010000069.1 GCA_017383785.1 Peptococcaceae bacterium
CAACAATCGTCATGTGATTGTAGAGATGGTCAATCAGTTTGATGGCAAACGTCGTCAGTTGGTAGATGAAAAAGATACATTGGTAGATTTTGAGGAAATCAGTATGGAGCGTGCGATTCAGAAAGCCCGTGCCTATCTGAAGGTGCAAGAAGGCTGTGAGCAGTTCTGTACCTACTGTATCATCCCCTATGCCAGAGGGCCGCTGCGCAGCAGAAGTATGGAGAATACTTTGGCCGAGGCAAAAAAGTTGGAACAGGCAGGATTTCGTGAAATTATTCTGACGGGGATTCATTTAGGAGCCTATGGGAAACCAAGCGAAGCAGAGAGGGAAGCCGGTGCGGTACAGACAGAAACTTTGGCGGACTTGTGTGAAATGCTGTTAAATGAAACAACCTTTGAACGGATCCGTTTGAGCTCTATTGAGCCTACCGAGGTAGATGATCATTTACTGCAGCTGTTTATTGAGAATCGCAGAATGTGCCGTCATCTGCATTTGCCGTTACAAGCCGGGGATGACAGTGTTCTTTCTGCGATGCATCGTCCATATAATACAGCAGAGTATCGTCAGGAACTGGCCCGTATTCGTGAGGCGGTGCCGGGTATTGCTATCAGTACCGACTTAATGGTAGGGTTCCCGGGCGAAACCGATGAGCAGTTTGAAAACAGTCTGGCATTTTGCGATGAGATGGCGTTTAGCGGGATGCATTTATTCCAGTACTCTCCGAGGGAAGGGACACCGGCAGCCACATATCCGCAGCAGGTGCGCAATGAGGTGAAAGCAGAGCGCAGCAAACGGATGCATGAAGTAGCAGAAAAGAATGCCCGTGCATTTATGGAGCAGCACATCGGTCAAGTGGTAGAAGTGCTCATAGAAGAGCCCCATGGTGAGGATGGTTGGAGTGGTCATACCGATAATTACTTGCATGTAGTGGTAGAGGGCGGCCATGCACTGGGTAGAAACAAAACAGTACAGGTAATGCTTTCTGAAATTGACGGAAACGTTATCAAAGGAAAAATTTATTGATAAAATTATATATTTCATCTTGCTTTTATAGTAGGAAGCGGGTAGAATATTGTAGGTAATATATGCGGGAGGTGAAAGATATGGATTGTATTTTTTGCAAGATTGCGAATAAAGAAATTCCTTCAACAATCGTATATGAGGATGAAGATATCATTGCTTTCAACGATGTAAATCCTGAAGCACCGGTACACATCCTGGTAATCCCGAAAAAACATATTGCCAGTCTGGAAGCGGCGCAGCCGGAAGACGCACAGCTGTTGGGTAAAATTTTATTGACCATTCAGCATATTGCGCGTGAACAAGGTATTGCGGCAGATGGTTATCGTGTCGTAAACAACTGCGGTGAACTGGGCGGTCAGACAGTGCATCATATGCATTTTCATCTGTTAGGCGGCAGAGAAATGTTGTGGCCTGCAGGATAATGCTTGATTATTTGCGAAACATCCTGTATAATATTACAGGTGTTTTATATGAAAGGTCCCTATAACAGCCATGTGCTGTGTAGTATCGAGGGGAGGGAAAACAGTGGGAGAAGTACATGTTGGTAAAACTGAATCTTTAGATAGCGCTCTGCGTAGATTTAAACGTTCCTGCCAGAAATCTGGTGTTTTAGCTGAATGCCGTAAACGTGAACATTACGAAAAACCTAGTGTAAAACGTAAAAAGAAATCCGAAGCAGCTAGAAAAAATAACAAAAGAAGATCTTTCTAAGTTTTCTGTTGCGTTATGACGCTATTCAAAGAGTATCACTTATGTGGTACTCTTTTTTGTTTTTTCTGTTTGTTTTGCGGCTATTTTGTATTGTGTAAAGAATTCTGTATACACATACAAAAAAAAGTTGTATCACATAAAAGAAGCGACAATATAAAATTGATTGCTTTTTTGTCTATGGCGGTATAGAATATAGCTATGAGGTAATTGCAGCTTTTTATGCTGCTCGCAAATAAATTTATTAGGAGGAATTCCAAAATGGCAAAAGCAAGTAAAGTAGCCGTATTAGGTATCGACGCAATGGACCCACGTCTGACAAGAAAATATGTTGATATGGGTATCATGCCAAACACCAAAAAAATTATCGAAGCAGGTTCCTGCAGACATGACCTGATGTTATTAGGTTCCATGCCAACAGTTACACCACCACAGTGGACAACTCTGGCAACAGGTGCTCATCCTCAGACACATGGTATTACTGCATTCTATAGACAGGGTGGCGACTTAGACAAAGTAGCTCTGAACTTTGACTCCACCAACTGTAAAGCTGAACAGCTGTGGAACGTAACAGCTGAAGCTGGTAAAAAAACAATCGTATGGCACTGGCCTGGTTCCGCTTGGCCACCATCCTCTGATAGCGAAAATCTGCATGTAGTAGACGGTACCTCCCCAGGTGGCGTTAACATGTCTTCCGCTCAGATTGACGGTGAATACATCGTTATGGCTGCTGAAACAGTAGAAGTTATCGAATATCGTTCCGGCGCTATGACAGACGCAAAAGTTCCTTGCGTTGTTACAGGTTTAGGCGAAGAGAAAAAAGCGAAAAAAGGTGGCGGGTTAAACGACCTGATGCAGAGAAAATCCGATGAAGGTTTCCCTCTGTACATCGTAAACCCTAACAAAGATGGTCAGGGTGGTTCCCACATGATCCCTGCTGACATCGCTTTCTCCTCCATCAAACCAGCTGAAAAATGGGCTAACGAAGTTCCTGCAGATGCAAAAGAATTCGTTCTGCTGTTATCCGGCGGTCTGCTGAGAAGACCTTGCTTAGTATTAAAAGGCGAAAATGGTGTATATGACCATGTAGCTGTTTACAAAAACAAAAAAGCTGCTGAACCAATGGTAGTAATCAACAACCGCGAATATGTTCGTGATATCGTTGACGATTCCATCAAAGGCGACGACGTTAAAAAAGTAACACGTGACATGCGTGTACTGGAAATCGCTGAAGACGGTTCCAAAGTAAGAATGTTCGTATCCGCTTCCATGGATATTTCTACAGATAGCTTCTGGCATCCAAAATCCCTGTACAAAGAAATCGTAGAAAACGTTGGTTACCCATCCCCATGTTCCACACTGGGCTTCGGTGACTTCGAACTGATCTATGACTGCATGCATCAGTGCTGGGAACACGTTGGTGACTTCCAGGCAGACGCTCTGACCTACCTGATGGCTAACAACGGCTATGAAGTAGTATTCTCTCACTTCCATGCTCCAGACTTACAGAAACATATGTTTATCCGTAACCTGGCTAAAGGTACAGAAAATACAACTGCTGAACAGTATGAATTCATCATGCAGGCAATCTATACACAGATTGACCGTTATCTGGGCAAATTCGTCCCATTCATGGACGAAGGTTGGACACTGGTTGTTACCTCTGACCACGCTCAGGTATGTCCAAAACATGGTCTGCGCGGCTTAGGCGATACAGGCTGCAACATTCAGATCATGGAAGAACTGGGCTACACAGTACGTGCAGTTAACCCAGAAACAGGTAAAAAACGTCGTGCTATGGACTGGACAAAAACAACAGCTGTAGCTAACCGTGAAATGCACATCTACATCAACCTGAAAGGTAGAAACCAGCATACAGTTAAAGATGCTGATGGTAACGAAGTTATCATCGACGGTTTAGTAGATCCAGCAGATCAGTATGAATTCGAAGAACAGCTGATCACTGACCTGTACAACATCAAAGACAAAGAAACCGGCAAACGTATCATTGCTTGGGCTCTGAGAAGAAAAGATGCTGCTGTAATGGGTCTGGGTGGCGACTATCCAGATTGCGGCGATATCATCTACTGCATGGCTGAAGGTTATGAACATGACCACGATGACAGCATGCCAACATCTCTGGGTGAATGCGATACCTCCGCTGGTCCAATCTTTATCGGTGCTGGTCCTGGCTTCAAAGTTGGCTTCGAAACAACCCGTATGATCGAACAGATCGACGTAGCTCCAACATTGGCTGCTATCATGGGCTTGAGAATGCCTGCTGATTGCGATGGTGCTGTTATCCACCAGATTATCGAAGCGTAATTGTATTCGATAAATTGCGAATCAAATAAGCATTTTAAGGGCATAGCTTCGGCTATGCCCTTTTTACATATTGAAAACAGGGTATGTGTGCAGTATAATAAGTGAGAATTTGATAGAAACCGATAAGATACTGTACTTTTGAAAGGAGAATCACTATGCAGAAAGAAAAATCTTTGCGCGTAGAACGTTTGAAACAACGTGCAAAATATTGCTGCTGCAGATATTGTGGCGGTGAATTGAATGTAAGACAGATTGTGTTCCATACTTATGCGGAAGCTCGTATTGAATTATATTGTGATCAGTGCCAAAAAATCGAATATGGGGTAGAAAAAGAATCTTACATGAGTGCAAAAGCTTTTGTTGAGGCTACAGAGTTTAATTTCTTCCCTGATATGGAGGATAACGAACAGCGCTTACAGATGAACATTGCTAAGGTAGCGAATATGACCAGTTGGCAGATGCGTTATCTGGGCTTGACCAATGAAGGCGGATTCACTGTACCGGTACATGTAAATGAATATGGTATGGAACAGTGCACCACTGTAGAAGATGATCGTTTAGAACAGTTGTTGGAGGAGGCAGATCAATGGATGAGCCAATTATCTCAACAAGAGGACTAGGATGCCAGACTGGGGATCGTTATCTTATTAAAAATATCAAATTGGATATCGAAGAAAAAAGCCGCTGGATTGTTTTGGGTATGAACGGCTGTGGGAAAACTACACTGCTTAGTATCTTGGCCGGCTATCAGGACTATACACATGGCACCATTACCTATCGCGGAACAGATTATCGCAATCTGGATATTATTGAATTGCGTAAAAAAATGGGATTGATTAGCAACTCTTTCTTCGATCGTGTATATCAGAATGAGTCCGTTCTAGATTTGGTGTTGTCCGGTCTCTCCGGCACATTGGGCATGGAAGAAGAATATATTCGCGCAGAACATGTACGTAAACTGAAACGTTTGCTGGAAAAAGTGGGCCTGCCGAATCGTATGGACCATTCTTATGGTTGGCTGTCTAAAGGGGAACGCCAGAATATCTTAATTTTACGTGCGCTTTTGGCGCAGCCTGAAATCATGGTGCTGGATGAGCCTATGACAGGCCTTGATGTTGTAAGTAAACACAAAATGATGCGTTTTGTACACAGCATGGCAGAAGAAAAGAATCATACAATCTTGTATGTGACACATCACTTTAACGAAATTTCTCCTGATTTATTTGATAATTGTCTGTTGATGCGTCGTGGTCAAGTGTATAAAGCAGGTCCTGTTGGTGAAATTATCAACTCGGAAGTAATTGGTGAGTTTTTCCAGAAACCTGTGAATATTGACCGCAACAAAGATGGATATTATCACTTGTCATTCAAATAGGAAGGGGGAGGTATAGCATGACAACATCATTACGTGACGTTGCCAGTGCGGAAATGGTCCGTACTTTGGCTGAAATGAACTGTTTCGAGCAGGAGTGCGTAGTGTACGGCTACAGTTGGAAACATCCTGATGGGCAGAAAATGTACAGTATGAGCGATGATGAATTGCTGATTCATAAAGCTTTTGATGAGCATACTCTAGAACGATGCTGTATGACCCCAATTCGGCAGTGGAGTACTCGCTCTATTCTGAAAGAGGAAACAAAGGAAGATCTGTTTTTGTATTTTAAACTTCAGCTGGCCAAAGAGTTGAGAGAACAGTACAATGACGTTTACTTTGAAGTACTGCAGACATTGCAGGATGTGTATTCTGACAATCAGGCGGAAGAACTGTTGTTAGAATGGAAAGAAGAACTGGACGGGTATTTTGATCCCGATGAATTAATGCTGTTTGAAGGTGCGGTGGAATATGCCTATATTACCAAACATCTTCCTCCTAAGCCATATCGTCGTTTGTGCCAGTGGATTCAGCATATACGCAAGCAAATGATGCGTAAAATGCAAATGCATGATATTGTAGAACGCACTTTTTATGGTGTGGCATATTG
>JAFNVD010000070.1 GCA_017383785.1 Peptococcaceae bacterium
ATTGAATCACTGTTTCCAGCGAAGAAAGCACTTCATCCGGTGTCATATAAACCTCTGTATGATCACTTCCAATATAATCTGCCACCTGTTTTGCATATTTTAAGTCAATGGCATCTTCACTCATTCCAATTGCAAAGGTCTTAATCGGTTCCTTACTTTTCTTTGCTGCAATAGCGCACACCAAAGAAGAATCCAGTCCGCCGGAAAGCAGAAAACCTACCTTTGCATCAGCTACAAGACGTTTTTCCACGCCAGCCACAAGTTTATCATGAATACTCTTGCAGGCTGTTTCCAGATCATCATGACACACCGTATCTACTTTAGCAATATCACAGTAGCAGATAAAACGACCGTCCTTATAATAATGTCCCGGTGGAAACGGCATGATTTTTTCCGCAAGTCCTACCAGATTTTTCGCTTCACTGGCAAATATAACAGCACCTTTTTTGTCATAGCCATAATACAATGGACGGATTCCAATGGGATCTCTCGCTGCAATAAATTCTTTCTTGTCACCGTCGTATAGAATACAGGCAAATTCTGCATCCAGCATGGAAAACATATCCGTACCATATTCCTGATACATTGGCAACAGGATTTCGCAATCGGAGTCACTCTCAAATGTATATTTTCCTGACAGTTCTTTTTTGAATTTCTCAAATCCATAAATTTCCCCATTGCATACCACATAACTATCTCCGAGCTTAAATGGCTGCATGCCTGATGGTGCAAGTCCCATGATAGCCAACCTGTGAAATCCCAGAAAACCGCCTCCGGTTTGAACCACACGGGTATCATCCGGACCTCTGGATACGGTCTTTTCAAAACCTTTCATAAAAATATCAAAGGCAGCACTTCGGCTGCAATAACCCATAATCGAACACATATGAATGTACCTCGTTTTTCTCAAAAATCACATGGCAGGTGTCTGCATTTGACACCTGCCTTGCATTATTTTTATTCTACATCCTGTAATGCATCAAAGCCTTCTTCACCGGTACGAACCTTTACTACATTTTCCACATCATAAACAAAGATTTTGCCATCACCGATGTGACCTGTATAAAGTACCTTCTTCGCTGTTTCAATAACCTTACGAACCGGAACCGCACTCACTACAATGTCCACCTGAACTTTTGGAAGCAGATTTGCTTCTACCTGTACACCTCGATAATACTCCGGCTTTCCTTTCTGAACACCACATCCCAAAACATGAGATACTGTCATGCCGGTAATACCAAGCTTCATCATCGCATTTTTCAACGCCTCAAATTTGGATTCTTTACATACAATCTCAATCTTCGTAAACTTCGGAGTACCTTTCTCAAATGTTGGAACTCTTTTCACAGGGATTGCATCTGCCATCGGCGTATCGCCCATCACCATAACCGGCATAACCTCATCCTCCGCTGTAACTGTATCCGGAAGCATTGCAAAACCTGCATATGCTGTTAATAAACCATGTTCAGATACATCAAGTCCCACCATTTCATCTTCCGCATCAGCGCGAAGACCAATCGTATATTTGATTGCTAAAAATACAATCGTGATGATAACCGCCACATATGCTGCTACAGAAAGAACACCTGCTACCTGAACTCCAAGGAAGTGTAAGCCGCCTCCATAGAAAAGCCCTGCCTCTGTTGTTACACCTGTTGCAAATAATCCAGTAAGGATTGTTCCGATTGCACCACATACACAATGAACAGATACAGCACCAACCGGGTCATCAATTTTTGCAATCTTATCAAAAAATTCAACAGATAATACAACTAAAATACCACATACAATACCGATTACGGCTGCACCAACCGGACTTACTGCATCACAGCCAGCCGTAATACCAACGAGTCCTGCCAATGCTGCATTGTATGTCATGGAAACATCCGGCTTTTTATAACGAAGCCATGTGAAAATTAAAGTTGTACAGCAAGCTACCGCAGCTGCCATATTTGTGTTAAAAAATACTCTTCCTGCTGTCTCCATCAAAGCATCGCTGTCCATACCTACGGTAGATGCACCATTGAAGCCAAACCAACAGAACCAGAGAATAAATACACCAAGTGCTGCAAAAGTAAGATTGTGTCCAAGGATAGCTCGTGGTTTTCCATCTTTACCATATTTTCCGATACGAGGTCCTAAAATTTTGGCTCCGATCAATGCACAGATACCGCCTACCATATGTACGGCTGTGGAACCTGCAAAATCATGAAAGCCCATCTGCGAAAGCCATCCGCCACCCCAAATCCAATGTCCTGAAATCGGGTAGATTAATAGAGAAATCGCTGCTGAATAGATACAGTATGCACTGAATTTTGTTCTCTCAGCCATTGCTCCGGACACGATTGTTGCAGAAGTCGCACAAAAAACGGTCTGGAAGACTGCAAATGCCCATAGCGGAACCCCCGCCGGCAAAATGTGACTGTAATCTCCACGAATCAATGGGTCAAAGGTTCCTATGATTGCAGAACCGCTGCCAAACATCAGCCCGAACCCTACCAACCAAAAGGCTGGTGTACCGATACAGAAATCCATCAGGTTCTTCATCAAAATATTTCCTGTATTCTTTGCTCTTGTAAATCCGGCTTCGCACATGGAGAATCCCGCCTGCATAAAGAACACTAATGCTGCTCCAATCAATACCCAAATTGTGTTAACTGCACTATAAATCATAAACATTCCTTCTTTCTATCCGTTATTTCACGCCAAACAATAAATCACCATAAGTTGGGAATGGCCAGTATTTCTTTGCCGTCATTGTTTCTGCCTCATCACAGGCAACTCTAAGTTCGCCCATTTTACCCAGGATTACATCACGAATCTTATAAGACTCAGCTTCAATACTTCCGGCATCCTGTAACTGCATAACTGCTTCTTCCAAATCATCCACTTTCACCGCAATCTGATCTTCCAGTCTTGCCAGCTTCCTTACCAAACCAGCTTCATAATTACAGGAAATGGATGCATCCACTGCCTTTTTCGCTGCAGCCGTATTTGCAAGTTCCAATACATAGGCACTTACTGCCGGAGCAATCTCTGTCTTTGCCATGTCAATCATCGTATTTGCTTCAATCAGGACAGTTTTACAATAATTCTCCAGCATAATTTCACATCTGGATTTCAACTCTGCCTCAGAGAATACCTTATGTGCTGTCAGCATCTGTACATTCTTTTTGTCAAGAAGATGCGGCATACAATCCGGTGTCGTACGATAATTAAGAAGTCCTCTCTTTTCTGTCGCTTCCTGAATCCATGTATCATCATAACCATTACCGTTGAAAATGATATGCTTATGATCCTTGATGGTCTTCTGAATCATTTCGTGCAGCTTTTCCTCAAAGTTTTCCGCTTTTTCCAATCTGTCTGCATAAATTTTCAAACTCTCTGCTACTGCACTGTTCAGCATAATATTGGCACATGCAATGCTGTTAGAGGAACCTAGCATACGGAATTCAAATTTATTTCCGGTAAATGCAAAAGGTGATGTACGGTTACGATCTGTGGTATCACGATTAAATTTAGGAAGCACATCTACACCAAGCTTCATCTGTGTCTTTTCTGCTCCTGCATATGGTGTATCTGTCTCAATCGCTTCCAATACTCCATTCAGTTCATCACCAAGGAAGATAGAAACAACAGCCGGAGGTGCTTCATTGGCACCCAGGCGGTGATCATTTCCAGCAGTGGCA
>JAFNVD010000071.1 GCA_017383785.1 Peptococcaceae bacterium
CACACGGTTGAGCTCGTAAATACCGGTGTCGATACGCATTACATCATCATATTGTATCTCCTGCAATGTCATCGGTTCACTAGATGGCAAAAGACGCCCCGTATCAGCACTTTGCTTGGTCACTACTTCTTCGACAAACGTGTTCCATTGCCCACAACCAGGACACTTGCCCAGCCATTTGGCGCTTTCATAGCCACATTCCTGACAAAAGAAAACACTTTTCTCTTTTCCCTTAGCCATCAAAGCACCCTCTCTCCGATAAATTGCACACTGCAAAGCGGGTATAATATCCCCAAGATAATTTAACCTATATTATATCGCATTTTATCTACAAATACAAACTTTTTCCAATCATATTTAGTTATAGGTATATAAAATTTTTGAATAGAATAAAAAAACCGTGCAGAGAATCATTACAACTCACTGCACGGTGAAAATCTTGTTCTTTGTATAGGATTTTATGCGTTTTTTGCGGCTTTTCCTGTATAGAGCTGATAATATCTGCCCTGCTGCTCGATGAGCTGGTCATGGGTGCCGCGCTCAATGATACGGCCCTGCTCCAATACCATAATGCAATCGGCATTACGTACGGTAGAGAGTCTATGTGCAATGACAAATGTGGTACGGCCATGCATCAGTGCATCCATACCGCTCTGTACTAAGCTTTCGGTACGGGTATCGATAGAAGAAGTTGCTTCGTCTAAAATCAATACCGGTGGGTCTGCCACTGCTACGCGAGCAATAGACAGGAGCTGTCTTTGCCCTTGTGATAAGTTACTGCCATCACCGGATAACAATGTGTTGTACCCATCCGGCAGTTTGGTGATAAATTCATCGGCGTTGGCCAGTTTAGCTGCGGCAATGCATTCTTCATCGGTAGCATCCAAACGCCCATAACGAATATTTTCCATCACTGTTCCGGTAAACAAATGTACGTCTTGCAATACTACGCCCAACGAGCGACGCAAGTCATCTTTTTTGATTTTCGATACATTGATACCATCATAACGAATCTTGCCGTCCTGAATATCATAGAATCGGTTAATTAAATTGGTAATGGTGGTTTTTCCTGCACCGGTACTGCCAACAAAGGCAATTTTCTGCCCCGGTTCGGCATACAGGTTGATATCATGCAGCACCGTTTTTTCCGGTACGTAACCAAAGTCTACGTCCTCAAATACAACATCACCCTGCAATTTGGTATAGGTAATGGTGTCCTCTGCTTTGTGTGCATGTTTCCATGCCCAAATACCGGTACGTTCTGTAGTTTCGCTCACAGTGCCATCGGCATTTTCTTTGGCATTTACCAGTTCTACATAGCCGTCATCTCGTTCAGAAGCTTCATCCAGCAGTTTAAAGATACGATCGGCACCGGCAGTAGCCATAATAATACTATTCATCTGTTGGCTGATATGGCTAACAGGATGGGTAAATCCTTTATTCAAGGACAAGAATGTTACCAAGGTCCCCAAGGTAAGCCCCCAGTCAAAGGTGATTGCAATAAATGCACCTAACAAAGCACACAATACATAGCTGATGTTACCCAAATTGCCATTGACCGGCATGATGATATTGGCAAATTTATTGGCATTGTTGGCACTGTCTCGTAGTGCCTCATTGATATTACGAAACTGTGTAATGCTTTGTTCTTCATGGCAGAATACTTTTACTACTTTCTGTCCTTCCAGCATTTCTTCGATATAACCGTTTACTTTACCAAGGTCTTGCTGCTGTTTCATAAAGAATCCGCCGGCGTGCATGCCCAATTTGCCGGTAACTTTCATCATCACAAATACCATCAACAATGTCACTACAGTCAACGGTATATCCAGAGCTATCATACTGATTAACGTAATGGTAATGGTTATGGATGCATTGATGAGCTGCGGAATACTTTGGCTAATGAGCTGTCGAAGCGTATCTACGTCATTGGTGTATACCGACATAATATCCCCATGGGCATGGGTATCAAAATAACGAATCGGTAGTGATTCCATATGTGTAAAAATATCAATACGGAGTTTTTTCAGTACCCCTTGTGTGACATTGACCATAATGCGATTGTATGCATATGAACACAGAATCCCAAAGAGATATACACAAGCCAAGCCAATGAGGGCAGCCTTCAGCGGTGCAAAATCCGGATTGGATACTTTAGTCATAGGTACGATAAAATCGTCAATAAGGGTACGCATAAACAATGTACCGCGCAAAGAAGCTACCGCAGCCCCGATAATACACAATACCACTACTGCAAAATGCAGCTTATATTCTTTGAACGCATAGGAGAGCACTCGTTTCAATAGCGGAATCGGATCGGCCATAGGAGCTCCTCCCGGAGGCATTTTCACGCCTTTTGGCGGTTTCTTGGATTTATTTGGCGCCATTAGTGCTGCCCCCCTTCTGCTGTTTTGGTCGAACTTAATTGTGCATCGGGCTCGTCAAAATCGCCGCCGCCCTTTGTCTGAATTTCGTAAATTTCCTGATATACCGCATTACTTGCCAATAATGCTTCATGGGTATCAAACCCACTGATACGACCATGTTCTAACACGATAATACGATCGGCCTGCTCTACACTGGCAATACGCTGTGCGATAATAATTTTCGTTGTGCCCGGAATGGTTTCTGCAAAGGCTTTGCGAATACGGCTATCGGTAGCAGTATCAACAGCACTGGTGGAGTCATCCAGAATCAACACTTTTGGATTTTTGAGCAATGCTCTAGCAATACACAAACGTTGCTTCTGCCCACCGGAGAAATTGGCACCGCCTTGTTCTACCCATGTATTGTAGCCATCCGGCATGCGCTCAATAAACTCATCGGCACAAGCTAGGCGACAAGCTTCACGACATTCTTCTTCTGTAGCCTGTTCGTTGCCCCAGCGCAGATTATCCAATACAGTACCGCTAAACAACACATTTTTCTGCAGCACTACCGCTACATCATTGCGCAGTACCTCCAGGTCATATTCTTTTACATTTTTGCCGCCTACCAGCACAGTACCTTCCGATACATCATACAAACGGCTAATCAGGCTTACCAGACTGGTTTTACCGCTGCCGGTTCCCCCTATAATCCCAATGGTTTCACCGGATTGAATCTGGAAGTGCAAATCGTGTAGTACATATTTTTCTGCACCATGATGATAACCAAAACTTACATGATCAAAAACAATACTGCCGTCTTCTACTTCCTGCACTGCATTGTCCGGATTGGTAATATCGGCTTTTTCATTCAAAATTTCAGCAATACGTTTGCCGCTTGCCATACTCATGGTAGTCATTACAAAAATCATAGACAACATCATTAAGGACATCAATACACTCATGACATAGGTAAAGAGCGAGGTCAAGTTCCCCGTAGTCAAATCGCCGGCCACAATAAACTGTGCTCCAAACCAGGACAACGCCAACATACAGCCATATACTGCAATCTGCATAATCGGTGTATTTAACACTAATAAACTCTCTGCTTTTACGAACATCCGATATAAATTTTCCGCTGCTTTTTTGAACTTGGTGTTTTCATAGTCTTCTCGCACAAAAGATTTCACTACACGAATCCCTGTGATATTTTCCTGTACACTGGCATTCACATCGTCATATTTGCGGAACACCTGATCAAATATTTTATATGTTTTCACTGTGATGATTGCCAAAGACACACCCAAAAATACTACGGCAACCAAAAATACTGAGCTCAGTTCTACACTAATTACACAGCACATAATGACACTGCAGATCAGCATCAGCGGTGCACGTACTGCAATGCGGATAATCATCTGAAACGCATTCTGCACGTTGGTCACATCCGTCGTCATACGCGTAATGAGCCCTGCTGTACTAAACTTATCGATATTAGAAAACGAAAAGGTCTGAATATTTTCGTACATACTATTGCGCAAATTATATGCAAACCCCGAAGATGCTTTCGCTGCGTAACGCCCTGCCAACACCCCAAACAACAAACTGAGCATTGCCAACACCAGCATCATACCGCCATAAAGCAATACATTTTGCATATTTCCGGCTTCAATCCCCTTGTCAATCAATGATGCAATAATAAAAGGAATCAGTACCTCCATAAACACTTCCAGCGCTGTAAATATCGGCGTTAAAATCGTGTCTTTTTTATATTCTTTAATTTGCCCTAACAACGTACTA